>CAUCIO010000021.1 GCA_958442925.1 uncultured Clostridium sp.
CCCTTCATGATGACAGTTTGTTTTTTCACTGTCTCTCATAAAGGGAGCATATCAGAAAAGGTCTCCTGCTTTTTTGCACCCCAAATTGAATATGGAGTTCTAAGACTCTTGCTGTTTTCACTTTGAAAATATCAGGTGCAGACCTGATATTTTGACCGTTGCCTATCGCCTGTGAGAAAAATATTGGGGACTATGAATTTTGTGGAAATGTGTGTTACAAGGCTTGTACAGGAACTCTGTACACAAAAATTTTTCTTTCATTCTTTAAGTTGATGAAGTATAATTGCTGTCAGAGAACTATTCAGACTATAAAGGAAGAGGAATTATGAGAAAAGAGTTAAAACAAATATTGCTTATTTGTTTGTTTTTAATCATTGGTTGTGTGCTTGGTTATTTTGTAGCACTTAATCAAATGAATCAGCTTAATAACCCTGAATACATTGCGTTTTGGGCAAGTCAAAATATGTCTGTTCCTGAACCATTAGGATTTGCAAGAAGTGTTCTTTCTTTTGGATTGCTTTTTTCTGGAATCCCCACAGGTTTGATTTTTTATAGTGGTTTAGCTAAAAAATGGCTCACTCCTATTGCACCTAAAATTATAATTGGATTTGTTACTTTCCCGATTTATACACTTGTTGGGGTAATTGGTTCTATTCCTTTTATTATTTGCAACGGAATTGTTCTGTTGAGAAATAATAAATGATAATTCAATCTATAAAAAGTAAAATAATCATGATTAATGAAGAAACATGGTAAATTGAATTATTTTCTATACTTCAAAGTGTTTGAAAGTATAATGTCTATGCGGATAATCGAAAATTAAATATAAAATTTATACAAACTTATATTTCATAAGAACTGATTAAAAAGAATGTTTTGCGGCTCTGTAACATGAGGCTGCTAAAACATTCTTTTTTCTATACAGGCCTCTTGCATTTCCCTCCATCCTCTGTTATAATGTTCAATATCTTTTTATTTTATATAAAATTGAACATTATAGACATGACTTCTATGTATAAAAACGAGGAGGTATCTTCCATGAACGAACCGCATTCAGATAACAAAAAACTGGCTGCACGGCTGGATATCATGCCTATGGCAGTATCCCTGGCCCTGATTCTGGCTCTGTGTCTGGCCTTTTTCCTGGTTCCGGAACAGTCTAAGCACGTCCTGGATTCTGTCCGTTTCTTTATCGGGGAGGAATTCGGCGTCTACTATCTGGCAGTAGGCCTGGGAATTTTTCTGCTGTCCCTCTACCTGGCCTTTTCCCCATTTGGAACCATCAGGCTGGGAGCGCCGGGAGAGAAGCCGCAGTATTCCGCCTTTTCCTGGGGGGCGATGATGTTCACCTCCGGTCTGGCGGCTGACATCCTGTTCTATTCCCTGTGCGAGTGGATTCTCTATGCCAATGATCCCCATATGGAAGAAATGGGCTCCATTCAGGACTGGTCCAGCGTCTATCCCCTGTTTCACTGGGGGCCAATTCCCTGGAGCTTCTATGTAGTTCTGGCCTGTGCCTTCGGCTTTATGCTCCATGTACGAAAATGCAAAAAGCAGAAATATTCTGAAGCCTGCCGGCCGATTCTCGGCGCTATGACAGACAAAGCTCCTGGCCGCCTCATCGATCTCCTGGCAGTTTTCGCCCTGTTAGCCGGAACTGCCACTACCTTCAGTCTGGCTACTCCGCTGATGAGCCAGACGGCAGCCAGCCTGTTCCATGTGAACAGCTCTAAATGGATTACTATCGGGATTTTAATCGTTACCTGCATGGTGTACACCTTCTCTGTCGTGCGAGGCATGAAAGGTGTCATGAAACTGGCTTCCTCCTGTGTATATCTGTTTTTCGCCCTGTTAGCCTATGTATTTCTGGCCGGAGGAGAGACACGGTATATAGTAGAAACGGGATTTTCCGCTGTTGGAACCCTGATTCAGAATTTCTTTACTCTGTCTACCTTTACAGATCCTCAGAGGACCACCTCCTTCCCTCAGACCTGGACCATGTTTTACTGGGCCTACTGGATGGTGTGGGCAGTTGCGGCTCCCTTCTTTATTGGCAGCATTTCAAAAGGGCGCACGGTAAAGCAGACCATTCTGGGCGGATATGTGTTCGGTCTGGGAGGAACCTTCACCAGTTTTATCATCCTGGGAAATTACAGCCTGGGCCTGCAGGTTTCCGGACGCCTGGACGTTATGGGGCTCTACAATGCCAGTCAGGATCTCTACAGCACCATCATTGCCATTATAAACACTCTACCAATGGCACAGATTGTTCTGATTCTCCTGGCTCTGGCCATGATTACCTTCTACGCTACCAGCTTCGATGCCATCGCCCTGGTGGCCTCCGCCTACTCTTACAAGGAACTTCCCGATGGACAGGAGCCTCATATGGGTGTTAAGGTTTTCTGGTCCCTGATGCTGATTCTGCTGCCCATTGCCCTGGTCTTCTCAGACAGTTCCATGGCGAATCTGCAGACAGTATCGATTATTGCTGCCTTTCCCCTGGCTGCTGTGATTCTCCTGATAGTGGCCAGCTTTCTGAAGGATGGGAAGAAGTATCTGGAGGAAAATCGGAAGTAGGATTTAAGAAGAGGGAAAGTTTTCACGCTCCACTTAAAGTCGCTGAAAAACTTTCCCTCTTCTTTTTTCATTTCCTTATTCCACTTAAAGTCACTGGAAACTCTTCCTCTTTCTTACTCTACTTTCTCTCTTCTTCTTCGATTTTCCCAATAAAGCGCAGGAGAAAAGGACGTATTTTGGGTGACTTTTGTGGAATAAAAAAATACGTCCTTTTCTCTCATTTTACCTTATTTTATTTTCATGGTCAGTCCGATCCGTTTCTTTTCCTGGTCAACTTCCAGTACCTGGACTTCCACAATGTCTCCCACGCTCACCGCCTCCAGGGGATGCTTAATGTAGCGCTCGGTCATCTGGGAAATATGGACCAGACCATCCTGGTGTACGCCGATATCCACGAAAGCACCAAAATCTATGACGTTCCGCACAGTTCCCTTTAAAATCATTCCAGGTTTTAAGTCCTTAATGTCCAGCACGTCGGTTCTTAAAATCGGCTTCGGCATCTCGTCTCTCGGATCTCTTCCCGGCTTTTCCAGCTCTTTTACAATATCCCGAAGTGTGATCTCACCGATGGAAAGCTCAGACGACAGCCTGCCGTAATCGCCGATTTTCCGTCCGATTCCCGCAAAACCGTCTCCAGAAAGCTCCGCCACATGATAGCCCAGACGCGCAAGCAGTGTTTCGGCGGCCTGGTAGCTCTCCGGATGTACGCTGGTGGCGTCCAGGGGATTTTTCCCACCCTGAATACGCAGGAATCCGGCGCACTGCTCGAAGGCCTTCGGCCCCAGCTTCGGCACCTTTAAAAGCTCTCTTCTCGTCTTAAAGACGCCGTTTTCCTCCCGGTAAGCCACAATATTTTTCGCCACCGTCTTGCTGATTCCTGAAATGTAGCTTAACAGGGAAGCCGACGCTGTGTTCAGATCCACGCCTACGCTGTTGACGCAGTCCTCCACTACGCCCTGCAGAGCCTCGCTCAAATTTTTCTGGTTCATGTCGTGCTGATACTGTCCCACTCCGATGGATTTTGGATCAATCTTCACCAGCTCGGACAGTGGATCCTGAAGCCGTCTGGCGATAGATACTGCGCTTCGCTGTCCCACGTCAAACTTCGGAAATTCCTCTGTGGCCAGCTTACTGGCAGAGTAGACAGAAGCTCCCGCCTCATTGACAATCACATACTGCACCTGCTCCGGAATTTCCTTCAAAAGCTCTACAATCACCTGCTCCGACTCTCTGGACGCCGTTCCATTTCCCACCGAAATAAGCGAAATATGGTACTTTTTAATTAAATCCTTTAAAATCTTCTTGGACTCCTCCACTTTATTCTGAGGAGCCGTAGGATAAATGACGACCGTATGGAGCACCTTTCCCGTCTCATCTACTACCGCCAGCTTGCAGCCGGTACGAAAGGCCGGATCCCAGCCCAGCACAACTCTGCCTGCCACCGGCGGCTGCATGAGAAGCTGCTTTAAGTTCTTTCCGAACACCTGGATAGCGCCCGCTTCTGCCTTCTCAGTCAGACTTCCTCTGATCTCTCTCTCGATAGCCGGGCCAATGAGGCGGTTAAAACTGTCTGCCGCTGCTTCTTTCAGCACTGGAGAAGAATATTCATTGTTTTTGGTAATAATCTGTTTTTCCAGATATCTCAGAATTTTCTCCTCAGGAACCGTTATTTTGACAGTCAGAAGCTTTTCCTTTTCTCCCCGGTTCAGGGCCAGGATTCTATGGCCTGCAGCCTTCTTTACCGGCTCAGAGAAGTGATAGTACATTTCGTACACAGACTTTTCTTTCTCATTTTTAGCAGAAGATTCAATTGCCCCCTCCTGAAGCACTGCCTTTCTGATGTAGGTTCGAAACTCAGCCGTCTCGGCAATTCGCTCCGCCAGAATATCCCTGGCTCCGTCCAGGGCTGCCTTAGCGTCAGCCACTCCCTTTTCCTCAGAAACGAACTGCTCTGCTTCTGAAAGCGCCGGCTGGCTCAGATTCTGTTCCCAGATCCTGTCTGCCAGAGGGAGAAGCCCCTTCTCTCTGGCTGTCCCTGCTCTCGTCTTCCTCTTAGGCCTGTAGGGAAGATAGAGATCCTCCACAGCCACCAGAGTCGCTGCATTTAAAATCTGTTTTTCCAGCTCCAAAGTCAGCTTCTCCTGTTCCCGGATGGAGGCAATCACCTGGTTTTTCCTGTCCTCCAGATTTCTCAGATACTTTAACCTTTCGTCCAGGTTTCTGAGAACCTCATCATTTAATGAACCTGTCGCCTCTTTTCTATATCTGGCAATAAATGGAATTGTATTTCCCTCGTCGATCAGCCTGACGGCAGCCTCTGCCTGATGTCTGCCAATCTGAAGCTCCGATGCCAGCGCCTGTATCATATCCATAACAATTTCCTCATTTCCCGCAATAATAGATTCTGCAGACACATCTTCTGCATTGCTTATTATAATAGATTTTAACAGGGGACGCAACTGAAACCCCGCAGTCGGCAACAGGCAGGGAACTCTCCCTGCCTGTTGTTTTAAAAAGCTCTGCCGTCTTTTTCCAGTTCAAAAAACCTCTAATCGCCAAGGGAAAACGCATCGTGAACCACTCTCATGGCCCGATTTGCATCCTCCTCATCGATGAGGACTGTAATGCGTATCTCAGAGGTAGCAATCATGCGGATATTGATGTTGGCGCTGTAAAGGGCCTCGAACATCTTAGCCGCCACGCCTGGGTTGCTGGTCATACCTGCTCCGATGATAGAGATTTTAGCCACATCTGCCGCACATTCCACTGACTGCGCTGTCATAGACTCTCTGTTTTCATTTAAAACCGTCATGGCTTCCTGCAAATCCGTTTTCGCTACTGTGAAGGAAATATTCTTTCTTCCCTCCTGGCCTACAGACTGGATAATGATATCTACATTAATATGGTGTCTGGCCAGAAGGTTGAACACCTTAAAGGCGATTCCCGGCTCGTCCAGCACTCCCATCACGGAAATTCTGGCGGTATTCTTGTCGGCTGCCACGCCGCTGACTAACATCTTCTCCATTTTCGTACTCTCCTTCACAACCGTTCCCTCAGCCCTCACCAGGCTTGACAGAACCACCAGCTGCACATTGTAACGCTTTGCCATCTCCACAGAGCGGTTGTGCAGTACCTTGGCTCCCAGGGATGCAAACTCCAGCATCTCGTCATAAGACACCTCTGAAAGCTTTCTGGCATTTGGGACAATCCTGGGATCCGCCGTATACACGCCGTCTACATCTGTATAGATCTCACAGGCATCTGCATGAAGAGCAGCTGCCAGGGCCACTGCCGTAGTATCGGATCCCCCTCTTCCCAGAGTTGTCATATCATCGAATTTATTGACTCCCTGAAACCCTGTAATGACTACAATCTTTCTGGAATCCAGCTCATTTTTAATGCGCTCTGTATCAATCCGTTTCAGTTTTGCCTGTCCGTAGGCAGAGGTAGTTTTCATCCTGATCTGGGCTGCGTTCAGAGAAACCGCCGGCACTCCCAGAGACTGGAGCGCCATAGCCATCAAAGCCACAGAAATCTGCTCTCCTGTTACCAGCAGCATATCCATTTCCCGCTTGGAAGGATTTTCTGATATTTCCCTGGCCCTGGCTATCAGCCCATCCGTCGTCTTTCCCATGGCGGAGAGAACTACCACCACGTCATTTCCTCTATTGTAATCTTCAATGCAGCGCCTTGCCACATTAAAAATCCTCTCCGTATCAGCAACTGAACTGCCGCCGAACTTTTTTACGACCAACATGCCTTTTCCTCCATGGTATCATTGGCAGGGCGGCCTGCTGCCGCCTGTCTTTCCCTGCTAAATCTGCGCCCGGATCATCTGCCTTATATCACTGAATGCCGCAGATACCTTTCTGTAATGTTCTTCTGTCATCCTGCCGGTAAGCACGGCAAATTCATCCATGTCAGGAAGCTCCACAAAACGGGCCGGGCCAAAAGCCGCTTCGATCTCCGCCTTCTTTTCCTGAGCCTTTCCCTCAAACCGCAGGAAATAGGAAAATTCCGTCTTCTCCACCGGGCTCAGAGTCTGGTGCTTCTCTCCCCAGCCAAATGGCAGGTTACGATCCATATTCATGGCTGTTTCCATCATATCTGCCACTACCGCGCTGG
Source organism: uncultured Clostridium sp. (assembly GCA_958442925.1). Lineage (GTDB taxonomy): Bacteria > Bacillota > Clostridia > Lachnospirales > Lachnospiraceae > Otoolea. Next base: position 6,703 of record CAUCIO010000021.1, read on the forward strand.
CTGTAGGCCTCTTTCCGGCGCCGCTTCCATAGAACATCAGCGTCCCTACCATATTTCCCTTCACCATCACAGCATTAAACACATCGTTGACGCTGGAAAGAGGATTCTCCTGAGGAATCATCATAGGGCACACGAAGACAGACACTCTTCCTTCTTCCATCCGGCTGCTGCCAAACAGCTTCACAGAGGTATCGAGGGCTGCCGCATATTTGAAATCTACATCTGTGACAGAAGTAATTCCCTCTGTATGCACATCCTCGTAATTGACCTCTCTGCCTGTAGCCAGAGCCGTCAGAATCGAAATTTTGCGGCAGGTATCGTAGCCTTCCACGTCTGACTCCGGATTGCGCTCCGCGTAGCCCAGCTCCTGAGCCTTTCTCAGCGCTTCCTCAAAAGTCTGCCCTTCCTTTGCCATCTTAGTGAGAATATAGTTGGTGGTTCCGTTTAAAATACCGCTGATTTCCACAATTTTCTCACCTGCCAGAGCGCCTGTCAGCGGACGGATTAAGGGGATTCCCCCTCCCACGCTGGCTTCAAAAAAGAAATTCAGGCCCTTATCCCTGGCAATCTGAAGCAGTTCTGTTCCACAGGCAGCCACCAGAGCCTTGTTGGACGTCACCACATGCTTTCCAGCCAGCAGGCTGGCCTTTACAAAGTCATAGGCCGGGCGGACACCTCCCATGGTCTCCACCACAATTTTCACGTCATCATCCTGTTCAATCACGGAAAAATCGTGAATTACCTTGTCCTCATTTGGATCTCCCGGAAATTCCCGGAGATCTAAAATATATTTTATCTGTATCTCTTCCCCGGTTCTGGCTGTAATTACATCCCGGTTCTGCTCCAGAACCTCCGCTACTCCTGAACCAATCGTACCATACCCCATTACTGCTGCATAAATCATGTCCTATCACTCCCTGGCAATTATTTTTACATAGTGAATTCCCTTCTGCATCTCCATCTCTTCCACCATTCTGGAAATATTCCCCGTATCCGGCCTTACCTCTACGCTCAGCGTCAAAGAAGCCAGATTCCCCACAGGAATACTCTGGTGAATTGTCAAAATATTAGCCTTATAGACGGCTACAATATGCAGGATGTCAGAAAGCAGCCCTCTTTCATCGTCCATCTGAAGAACCAGAGTAATCGTCCGTCCCTTTGCATTATCATGAAAGGGAAAAATATCATCCTTATACTTATAAAAGGAGCTTCTGCTGATTCCCACCCTGTCTGAAGCCTCCTGAACTGTCATGGCCTTCTCTGATTCAAGCAGGCGCTTTGCCTCCACTACCTTTAAAAGCACCTCCGGCACAGCCTTCTGCTTCAACACGAAATACTTTGTCTGCTCTTCCATTCCCATTCCTCTTTCGCTCAGCCGCATACAGCCCTTCTGCAGCAGCTTATTTTACCGCGCTCTATGATCCGGATCAGAAACGGCCAAAGGCTCTGTCTGGAACCCGACAGCCTTTCAGCTGAACGAATCCCTGATTTCTGCCTTCAGCCGCCATTTTTCCAGCTGCCGCGTCGGCGGCTGCCGAATCAAAATGTATGCGTGTGAAAAACACTTGTACTCACAGGAAAGATATTATCACATTTGTTCCGTATATTCAATCACTTTTTGCTGTCCAGGTTAATCCATTTTAAATACGCGCTGATAAAGGAATCAATATCTCCGTCCAAAACTGCGTTGACATTTCCGCTCTCCGCACCTGTACGGTGATCCTTCACCATGGTATAAGGCTGCATCACATAGGAGCGGATCTGGTTTCCAAAATTAATATCCTTCACATCCCCGCGGATATCAGACAGCTTCTCCGCATTCTCCTCCTGCTTCATCAGATAGAGTTTCGCCTTCAGCATCTGCATGGCCACTTCCTTATTCTGGAACTGAGAGCGCTCGTTCTGGCACTGTACCACGATTCCTGTGGGAAGATGGGTAATTCGGATGGCAGAGGATGTTTTATTAATGTGCTGGCCTCCCGCACCGCTGGAACGGTAGGTGTCAATTCTCAGATCATCCAGATTAATCTCCACATCCAGATCTTCCTTGATATCCGGCATCACATCGCAGGATACGAAGGACGTCTGCCTCTTTCCAGCAGAGTTGAAGGGAGAAATTCTGACAAGGCGGTGAACTCCTCTCTCTGATTTCAGGAAGCCGTAGGCATTTTCCCCGGTAATCTTGAGAGTAATGGACTTAATACCAGCTTCCTCTCCGTCCAGATAATCAATGACAGCAGTAGTAAAGCCCTTTCTGTCCGCCCATCTCTGATACATTCTGTACAGCATGCTGCACCAGTCACAGGCCTCTGTACCTCCTGCTCCTGCATTCAGCTTCATAATAGCATCATTATTGTCATATTCGCCGGACAGAAGAGTCTGAATCCGGATAGTCTCCAGCTTTTCTGTAAAATCATCCATCATATCACGGATTTCAGGTACCAGAGCCGGATCATTCTCCTCATAGCCCATTTCAATCATAACCTGAATATCCTCATACTCCTGCTCCAGCTTATTATAGCTTTCCACGGTGTCCTTCAGATTCTTGGACTCTCTCATCAGTCTCGTCGACGTCTCCGGATCGTCCCAGAAGCCCGGCTCCTCCATGGATTTCTCTAACTCGTCAATCCGTTTCACCTTGCCGTCCAGGTCAAAGTGAATCCCTCACTTCCACCAGGGTATCCTCATACGTTGACAGCATATACCTATACTGATCAAGTTCAACCATAGCTTCACCCACTTTCTTATTTTATATTTCTCCCTATTCTAACATGAGCAGGGGAGATTGCGCAAGGCTGTTAGGGAGAAAGAAAAACTGTTTTCTCTTTCCGCTTAAAGTCACAGAAAAAAAGGAAGCATCGCAATTTTCCGGTGACTTCCAGTTGGAACAAGGAAAATTGCGTTGCTTCCCCTATATCTATTTTACTCTTCTTTATTCTCTGCTTTCTGCGCTAACCGCTCTGCCTTTCTCTCCTGATATTCAGCTCTGCGGGCAGCCTTCTCCGCCTGGTGCTCCTTGCGGCGCTCGTCCCGGCGTTCCTTCTTCTGCTGCTCTTTCTCCTTGCGCTCCTGCATATCTGCCAGCATCTTGCGTCCGCAGCACTGTTTAAACTTCTTTCCGGAACCGCATGGACACGGATCGTTCGGATAGATCTTTCTTGTCTCTCTCTTCTGAGGAGCCTGAGGGGCTGCATCCTTATTCGTTCCCGTTACCCTGGCAGCCGGCTCTCTCTCCACCTTCTGCTCTACGCGGATATGGTAAAGGGTTCTTACGGTATCCTCCCGGATGGAAGCTGTCATGGCATCGAACATCTCGTAGCCGCTCATCTTGTACTCAACCAGCGGGTCCTTCTGGCCGTAGGCCTGAAGGCCGATTCCCTCACGGAGCTGATCCATATCGTCAATATGAGCCATCCATTTGTTATCAATTACCTTCAGAAGAACTACCCGCTCCAGCTCGCGAATCTGCTCTGCCTGCGGGAACTCTGCCTCCTTTGTCTCGTAAAGCTTCGTAGCAGACTCCTTCAGCATATGCTTTAACTCGTTCTTCTTCATATGCTTCTGCTCCTCTGTCAGAGTGATAGGCGAAAGCGGAATAATAGGCAGAAGCAGGGAGTTAAGCTCTGTCAGGTTCCAGTCCTCCGGGCTCTGCTCGTCGGAAATGGAGAGATCGACTGCATTTTCCACGATATCTGTGATCATCTTCATAATCACATTTCTCATGTTCTCGCCATCCAGAACGCGGCGGCGCTCCTCGTAGATTACTTCTCGCTGCTCGTTCATAACCTCGTCGTATTTTAACAGGTTCTCACGGATTCCGTAGTTGTTTGTCTCGATCTTCATCTGAGCGTTCTCAATGGCTTTGGAAAGCATCTTGTGCTCAATCTGCTCATTCTCCGGCACTCCCAGAGCGTTAAACATGCCCATCAGCTTCTCGGAACCGAAGAGACGCATCAGATCGTCCTCCAGTGAAATATAGAAGCGCGACTCACCTGGATCTCCCTGACGTCCGGCACGTCCGCGCAGCTGGTTGTCAATACGTCTTGACTCATGGCGCTCTGTACCAATGATCTTCAGTCCGCCAAGGGCCTTGGACTCGTCATCCAGCTTAATATCTGTACCACGGCCTGCCATATTGGTGGCAATGGTAACCGCGCCATGGATACCTGCATCTGCTACAATCTCAGCCTCCAGCTCGTGGAACTTGGCATTTAACACTTTATGAGGAACTCCTCGCTTTTTCAGCATCTTGCTTAAAAGCTCAGATGTTTCGATGGTGATGGTTCCCACCAGAACCGGCTGTCCCTTCTCATGAGCCGCACATACCTCTTCCACAACTGCATGGAATTTCTCTTTCTTGGTTTTATAGACAGCATCATTCTTATCGATACGGATAACAGGGCGGTTGGTCGGAATCACGATAACATCCATCTGATAGATATTTCTGAACTCCTTCTCCTCTGTCTGGGCTGTACCGGTCATACCGGCCTTCTTATTAAATTTATTGAAGAAGTTCTGGAAGGTAATCGTAGCCAGCGTGCGGCTCTCCCTCTTAACCTCTACATGTTCCTTGGCCTCAATCGCCTGGTGAAGGCCGTCGGAATAGCGGCGTCCCGGCATGATACGTCCTGTAAACTCGTCGACAATGAGAACCTCATTGTCCTTTACTACATAGTCCTTGTCACGGAACATCAGGTAGTTGGCCCGCAGAGCCATAATCATGTTGTGCTGAATCTCCAGATTCTCCGGATCTGCCAGGTTCTCAATATTAAAATACTTCTCTACCTTTTTAACGCCTTCTAAAGTCAGGTTGACTACCTTATCCTTCTCATTGACAATGAAATCACCTGTCTCTTCAATCTCCTCGCCCATAATAGCAGAGAGCTTTGTAAACTCTGCGGAAGCCTCGCCCTGCTCCAGCTGCTTGGCTAAAATATCGCAGACCTCGTAGAGCTTTGTGGATTTACCGCTCTGGCCGGAAATAATCAGAGGTGTTCTGGCCTCGTCAATTAATACAGAGTCCACCTCATCGATGATAGCGTAGTCCAGGTTTCTTAAAACCATCTGCTCCTTATAAATGGCCATGTTGTCTCTCAGATAGTCAAATCCCAGCTCATTATTTGTCACATAGGTGATGTCGCAGCCATAGGCAGCCTTTCTCTCCTGGGGAGTCATGGAGTTTAATACAACGCCGACTGTCAGTCCCAGGAAACGGTGAACTTCTCCCATCCACTCTGCATCTCGTTTCGCCAGATAGTCGTTGACTGTAACGATAAACACGCCTTTTCCAGCCAGGGCGTTTAAATAGGCCGGACAGGTGGAAACCAGTGTCTTACCCTCTCCTGTCTTCATCTCTGCGATACGTCCCTGGTGAAGGACGATACCTCCGATCAGCTGTACTGGATAATGCTCCATATTCAGCACTCGCTTCGCCGCCTCCCGGACTGTGGCAAAAGCCTCTGGAAGTAAATTGTCCAGCGTCTCTCCGTTTGCCAGACGCTCTTTAAATTTTCTGGTGTTGTCCCGCAGCTCTTCGTCTGTCAGCTTCTCCATCTCCGGCTTTAAGGCCACGATCTTGTCAACAATGGGATAAATCAGCTTCAGCTCTCTGTCACTGTGAGTTCCAAACACTTTCTCTATCAGATTCATGCTTTAATCTCCTATTTCCTGCTTTCTGTTTTATGATTTCGCTATGCTTTGTTTTATTCTGTCTCTCTCATTTGGTCTATCTGTAAAAAACAGATGTATAATCTTACTTATTCTATCATTAACCGCCCTATCTTTCAAGAAGTTCATAATTTTTTTACAGTTTGCCTGTGTGAACCTTTCCCGTCTTTATCTCCTCAGCATAATTTACATAATTTTTCCTATTATTGTAAACCCAGCAGATTGCACAAAATGTATGTTCTGTTTTTCATTTATACACATTATCCACAATTTTCTCACTGTCCATACACACGATTTATCCACACTGATTTTTGTCCATTTTTCGGGAAAAAGCAGTTATACACCGATTTATCCACATTATCCACAATTTTTTTCTGTTTATCACCACTTTTCGACAGCATACTCCATATCTTCCTTTTTTTGTATACTTGTAATAAATTTTACAATTTCATCAGAAAATACACCTTTTCTTCTTGACAAAAAAATGACGGAAACTCTCGTTTGATAATCCTCCCCTTACCTATATAAATGAAAACCTTTTATGAAAAATTCACAATAATTTTCTTAATACTCTCATTTTTTAATTGAATTTTTCTGATAAACATGGTATACTAAGGACATCCCAATAAAAAAGGAGCGATGACTTATGCGTTATACAATTACCGGAAGAAATATTGATGTTACGCCTGGACTTAGGGAAGCAGTTATTGAGAAGATCGGAAAACTGGAACGTTATTTTAACCAGGATACAGAGGCCATCATTACTCTGAGCGTTACGAAAGACCGCCAGAAAATTGAGGTTACCATCCCTGTGAAGGGCCATATTATCCGTGCCGAGGAGCAGAGCACAGATATGTACGTATCCATTGACCTGGTAGAGGAAATCATCGAGCGCCAGCTCAAAAAATATAAGACGAAACTTATCGACAAGAAACAGTCCCACGTAGATTTCAGCGAGTTCTATGTACAGGAGGAGTCCGAGGCTGACGATGAGATCAAGATCGAAAAGGTAAAGAAATTTGCCATGAAGCCCATGGATCCGGAAGAAGCCTGCGTACAGATGGAACTTCTCGGACATTCTTTCTACGTATTCTTAAACGCAGAGACAGAGGAAGTCAATGTAGTTTATAAGAGAAAGGGACAGACCTACGGACTGATTGAGCCGGAATTCTAATCGCATTGATTTTTTAACGAAAAACAGGAAGCCGAAATGGCTTCCTGTTTTTTACTTTACAGAAAACGGCGCAGTGGAATGACCAACACTCTCATCACAGAATAAAACAGTTTTTTTCCAATGCTCATTTCCCTGGGAACATAGTCTGTTCCGTACTGATATTCCCCATTTTCTCCCATAATTTTGCTCCTCGTCTTATCCTGCTCCGCCTCCTGCCGGATGATGCTGTTTAACTCAGGACAGTCTACTGCCAGCATCAGTTCTGTATCCTGGTAGGTGCTGCGCATATCGAAATTGTAGGAGCCCACCAGGCTCATCCTGTCATCCAGCAGTACTGCCTTTGTATGGCTGGAATACTCTCCCATCAGCTCGTATACCTTCACTCCCGTATCCCAGATTTTTTCCTTCTGGTTCAGATAGTCGGTACAGCCCCAGGGATTGGCTCCGCTGGCCACATCATTGGTAATCATCTCTACCGAAACTCCCCTGTCTCTCAGCTCCTCCAGTCCCTGATACATCTCCTTCCCGCAGATAATGTAGGGCGTATACATAGTAATCTGTTCCGCCTCCAGCATCAGCTGCTGAAGAGAATACCACAGAAGCGGCTCTTTATTTTCCGTCTCCACAGGATTTGAAAGCAGTGAAATTTTGTTGGTTTCCATGGTAAGAGCTGTATAGTCCCAGTCTGTGTAGGCTTTCTGATACGTCTCTCTCAGATACTCATATCTCTCTTTCAGCTCCCGTTCTGCCTGTTCCACCTGAGAGGTCTCTTTCCGGCAGATGTATTCCCTGCTGTCCGGAAGGGCCCAGACTGTCTCAAAATACCGCTTCAGCTGAGAAATAGAAGCGTTTTCATCCGGCGTCTCCGTCTCATAGACAAACAGTTCCCGATCCATATTTTTCTGAGAAGAGTAATCGCCTAAAAACAGGTTCATGGTATTGCGTCCGCCCAGCATGTACATGCCCTCGTCTATGATCAGGTATTTATCGTGAAGCCTGGCCTGCATATCCCAGGGTCTGAATGGACTGATCGGATTATAAATCTTTATAGAGACACTCGGACAGGATACCAGCGCCTTAAAATACTTATTTCCCGTCAGTTTCAAAACTCCATTAAAGCCGTCCACAATAACTCTCACCTGCACGCCCCGGTCTGCGGCCTGCATCAGTGCGGCTATAATATCCTTCCCCGCTTCATCGGATTTAAAATCAAAGGTAGACAGGATGATTTCTTCCTTCGCCTCCTCAATCAGATGCAGTCTCCACAGCAGCGCATCATCATTGTTATCTATGTAAGCCGTCCGCTCCGGCCCCGGCCCGCTGCCATAAAAGGAGGAGGCATGAAAGCTCTCCTTATAAAGAGCCGGAACTTCTTTATGACAGATATAGGGAAGCACCAGGCATCCGATATAGATAAGAATCAGAATAAGCAGGATCCTTCCCACTGTTATATGTTTTAAAATTGCGCCCTTTCTTCCCGGCATAACGTCTCCTCCTTCTGTACAGTCCCTTCCATCATTCGATAGGCTTCTGGTAAAATCCCCCAAAAAATGTCTCCGTAGGAAGAACATTTACTATAATCTTCGGATCTGTCCGCTTCATCAGATGGACAATATCCTGCACCTCATAAGAGGAAACTACCGTATGCAGCAGAGCCATTCTCTGCCTGCTGTAGCCGCCGTAACCCTCCATCACAGATATTCCATGACGGTAATATTTCACATATTCCTCCACTACCCGATCCGGCTCATGGGTCGTAATCTGCAGGGTTACCCGTTTATATCTGTGGTAAAAGCTGTCAATAGTCTTTGTGGAAATAAACTGAAACATAATGGAATATCCTGCATATTCCCAGCCAAAAATCGCTCCGAACACACAGAGCATACAGGCATTAAAGACAAACACATACTGCCAGATCGCCTTGCCCGTCTTATTCGACACATACAGGGCAATAAAGTCCGTTCCTCCTGTGGATGCGTTTCCTTTCAGGGCCACCACAATATTCATGCCATAGACAAAACCGCCAAAACAGATGTTTAAAAGCTCATCATCAAACAGCGGCGCAAAATGCAGCGTTCTAAGAAAAAAGCTGGCCAGAAATACCTGGAGCATGGAAAAGATTACGAATTTTTTTCCTATGTGCTTAAAACAGAATACCGCTACCGGAAGGTTCAGGACAATCATTCCCAAAAAAGTAGGAAAATGATACCCAAACAGGGAAGCAATCCTGTCTATGAGCACCGCCACCCCTGTAAAACCGCTGGACAGAATCTGGGCAGGCGTTAAAAAGGCCTGCATGGCAAAAGCCTGAAGAAGCGCCGATGCCGTTACCGCAGCAGCTGTAACGGCGTACCTGTAAATTGGATGGTTCCAATCACGTTTCATTTTCGCTGATAGTTCCGTTGACTTTTTCACCCTGTTCTCCTTCATTGTTTTCTTTGCTTCACACTTTCCATCAACTGTCTCACCAGTACCTCATCTACCATATCGTAGTCATCTTCATGGGGCGTCCCGGCAAAGCTGTAATTTACATGTTCTCCTGATGTGGTCGGATCATTTCTCCAGCCTTTGCAGGAAGAGTGAATCTGAGAAATGCCTGTAAATTCCATCAGTCTTCCGGCATTTCCTGCGTTTACACCGCTTCCGGCCAGCAATTCAATCCTGCCGCCAAACTCCTGCTGAAGCTTCTTTAAAAGCTCTCTGCCCTCCCATGCTGTTCCTCTCAGGCCGCTGGTCAGAATTCGATCAGCCCCCAACTCGATCAGCTGGGAAACGGCTGCTTCCGGATCTGCGGTGCAGTCAAACGCTCTGTGGAACACTGCCTTTTGTCCATAGCTGTGGATCAGCTCTGTCATCCTGCCTGTCTTTTCCAAATCAATTTCCCGGTTTCTCGTCAGAAAGCCGAAAGCCAGACCGTTGCTTCCACACTCTAACAGCATTTTAGCCTCCTCAAACATCTGCTCTGTCTCCAGCTCTGTGTAGCAGAATCCGCCTCCTCTGGGCCTCACCATGGAAATCACCGTCAAATCCGTCGTTTTCTTTACCAGCCTGATACATCCCGCCGAAGGCGTCAGACCTCCTAAAGCCAGAGCAGAGTTAAGCTCTATCCGTTCTGCGCCTCCCCGGCTGGCAGCCACCGCATCCTCATAACTTCCGCAGCAAATCTCAACCATCCTGTCATCCTCTCTGTTTCCTGTATTTTGCAGCTGCATTGCCGGCTGCTTTCTGTTATTATATCCCATTTTCGCCGTTTTTGCTACCTGGAGACCTTCTGAAAGAACCTTACGCCAGTCCTTCCGTCTATGCGAAAAGAGACAGAATACAGCTTTTTTCTGTACTCTGCCTCTCCCCTGAACCTGTTTCATGCGCCTGGCGCATTTCTGTTCTATGCTCTCTTTTCCTCGATTTCCTTAGTGGCAATCACATCGACTCCTGTGCCGCAGATGTCAGATACAATTACATCTCCAATGTGTACCGGAGCTTCCACGCAGACTCCCTTTAAGGCGCGGACACAGTCGAAGATTTTTCCCTTGGGAATATCGTTCTTCGTCTTTACGGAAACCATGTCAAGGCTTCCGCCCTTAACCATAACAGTAGATGTTACGATTCTGGTAGGATTCGTCACTTCCTTGCGGGCGTAATCCTCACCGCGCTTGCAGGTGTTGCCTGTCACGCTCTTCACCTCGCCGTTTTCCATCTCAACGGTCACCATACACCCCAGAGGGCAGCCGATGCAGATCAGTTCTCTTTTTTCCATAGCCTTACGCCTCCTCTATTTTCAGTGTAATCGTCTTTAAATCAGGATAGGACGCAAGCTGCGTCTTCTTGAACTTCACATTCTCCATCTCACCTGGCGCTACTACAGGACGTTTTCTGTGAACGACACGCTCATCGTCAAAATAAACGCTTACAAAGCAGTTTTTGTAGACATTTCCCACACGGAAACGGACGGTCAGCTCCTCTGCCATTCTCTCCGGATCAATGGTCTTCGGCACTGTGTAGCGGACTCCGTCTGTGGGAACCAGCTTAATCTCTTTTCCGCTGTTCTCAGGCAGAATTCCCTTCACATATTTCGCAGCATTCTCTCCGGCAACAGCAGCCTCCTCAGATACATAATCTACCAGATCGTGAACGTGGAGTACGTTTCCGCAGGCAAATACGCCGTCAATGTTTGTCTCCAGGCTCTCATTGACAGACGGCCCTGAGGTCACCGGCTCAATGTCTACGCCCATTCCGCGGCTTAACTCATTCTCCGGAATCAGACCTACTGACAGAAGCAGCGTATCACAGTCATAGTCCTCCTCTGTGCCTGGAATCGGTTTTCCTTTTCCGTCTACCTGAGCCAGGGTAATTCCTGTCAGCCTTTCCTTACCGCGGATCTCCACAACGGTGTGGCTCAGCTTTAACGGAATACCGAAGTCGTCCAGACACTGTACAATATTTCTCTTTAAGCCGCCGGAATATGGCATCAGCTCTGCCACTACCTTTACCTTGGCGCCCTCTAAGGTCATACGTCTGGCCATGATCAGGCCGATGTCTCCGGATCCCAGAATGACAACCTCCCGGCCCGGCATAAAGCCTTCCATATTGACAAGACGCTGGGCAGTTCCTGCTGAGTAAATACCTGCCGGTCGGTAACCCGGAATATTTAAAGCTCCTCTGGAACGCTCTCTGCAGCCCATGGCTAAAATCACAGCCTTGGCCTGAATCTCAAAGAGTCCTTCCTCCCGATTCATGGCTGTCACTACTTTTTCATGGGAAATATCAATTACCATTGTGTTCAGACAGTATTCTATCTCAAGCTCCTGCACCTGCTCAATAAAGCGGCGGGCGTACTCCGGGCCTGTCAGCTCTTCCTTGAAGGTGTGAAGACCGAAGCCATTGTGAATACACTGGTTTAAAATTCCTCCCAGTTCCTTATCGCGTTCCAGAATCAGAATGCTGTCAATCCCGCTTCTCTTTGCAGCTGCTGCAGCAGCCAGCCCTGCGGGACCTCCTCCGATAACGACAATATCATATGATTTCATGGCGTCCCCCTCCTTACAGTTTGTCCTTGTTTGTTCCAACCACAATCTTGGAATCTCCGCCAGACTTGGTCACCTCATACATGCTGATATTCAGCTCTCTTGCCAGAATGTCCATAGTTCTCGGTGAACAGAAGCCAGCCTGGCAGCGGCCCATACCTGCCCTTGTACGGCGCTTTACTCCGTCCAGGGATTTCGCTCCCAGCGGTCTGTGGATGGCGTCTAAAATCTCTCCCTCTGAGATCGTCTCACAGCGGCAGATAATATTTCCATAGGCAGGATTTTCCTTGATCAGCTTGGATCTCTCTTCCTTAGACAGTGATTTCGGATCCAGAATGCCCTTTCTTGTGGCAATGAAATTGTCCTTCTCCTTTAACTCTGCCTTCTCCTTCAGAATGTCAGCCACCATCTTTCCAATAGCCGGGCTGCTGGAAAGACCTGGGGACTCAATGCCGGCGCAGTCGATAAAACCCTTGCAGTCCGGAAGCTCCTTAATAATAAACTCATGGTGATCTTCATGGGCTCTCAGTCCTGCAAAGGAGGTAATTACCTGGCGCATCGGAATGTTGTTGACACTGTTCTGTGCTTTCGCAATGACCTCATCCAGTCCCTCTCTTGTGGTGTTCGTTCCCTCTTTATCGTCAATGTCTACCGCTGTCGGACCTAACAGCAGGTTTCCGTGAATGGTTGGTGTAACAAGAATACCTTTTCCAAATTTTCCCGGGAGTGTAAATACTGTCTTGTCTACCAGATCGCCTGCTGTGCGGTCTAACAGACAGTAATCGCCTCTTCTTGGCGTAATGTGGATTTTCTCCTCACTCATCATGTTGTGGAACACATCAGCGTAAACGCCCGCTGCATTCACTACAAACCTTGTCTTTAACACTCCATTGTTTGTGTGAAGCTCAAAGGTTCCGTCTTCCGCTTTCTCAATATCCTTTACCTCTGTATTAAACTTGAACTCTACGCCGTTTACATTGGCATTCTCTGCCAAAGCAATGGTCAGGCCAAAGGGACATACGATTCCGCCGGTAGGCGCGTAGAGAGCAGCCACCGCATTATCCGAAATGTTCGGCTCCATCTCTTTCAGCTCCTCTTTGCTGAGAATGCGAAGTTCCTTCACTCCGTTGGCAATACCTCTCTCATAGAGAGCCTGAAGATTCGGAAGCTCCTCCTCATGCATACAGAGCACCAGAGAACCATTTCGTCTAAAGTGGAAATCCAGATCCCTGGACAGCTGATCCATCATCTGGTTGCCTTCCACATTCAGCTTAGCCATCAGGGAACCGGAAGCCGCATCATATCCGGCATGAATAATCGCGCTGTTGGCTTTTGATGTGCCGCAGCACACATCCTCCTCTTTTTCTACGACGCAGAATCTTCCTTCATACCGTGACAGCTCTCTGGCTGATGCACAGCCAGAAACGCCTGCGCCGATAATAATAACGTCATACATACTCCATTCCTCCTTGCTGCAACTCTATTGCCGATATACAATTCGTTTTTAATTTTATAATTATCAGAAAATTAAAGAGAGCCCGGCAGAGGAATCAGCCTGTAAGCTGATGATTTCCTTGCCCGGCTCATCTCTCCATGCAATACTTATTTTATTAACTTCCCGCACTCCTGTGCACTCAGGACGGGAAACTCAAACTCCGCTGTGCTCCGTTTGAGTAGCGCACAAATAACTTCGTTCTGGACGGGAAACTCAAACTCCGCTGCGCTCCGTTTGAGTAGCGCACAAATAACTTCGTTATTTGTGCTTTACCACGGAATGGCTCCGTAGAGTAATACAGCTGCGATAGCGCCGATAATCGGTCCTACAACTGGAACAAGCGCATAACCCCAGTTGGAATCGCCTTTGCCCTGGATAGGAAGAACTGCGTGTGCAATTCTCGGGCCAAGGTCACGGGCCGGGTTAATTGCGTAGCCTGTCAGTCCGCCTAAGGACATACCAACGGATACGATAATTCCGAATACCAGGAATTTATCAAGGCCAACTTCTGCTGCGCCTGGAACATTGCCAAGACCCTTAATAGCAAATACGAGAATGAAAGTTCCGATTGCCTCAGACAGAATGTTTAATGGCTTATTGTCAATAGATGGTCCTGTACAGAATACGCCGAGCTTTGTGCCTGCGTCTGGTGTAGCGTCAAACTGTCCCTTGAACAGAATGTATACAAGAACAGCGCCTACAAATGCACCTGCAAACTGAGCAATGATATATCCAGGAACAAGAGCCCAGTCAAAGCTTCCGTCAATAGCCAGAGCCAGTGTCAGCGCCGGGTTAAAGGAAGCGCCGGAAGCTGCTCCGAAGATGAATGCCGGAACCATAACCGCAAGGCCCCATGCAAAGGTAATCTGGATGGAACCTCCGCCCTTCATACCGGATTTATTCAGGTTTACGTTTGCTACAACACCATCACCTAACAGGATCAGCATCATGGTTCCTAAAAATTCAGCTATATATGGCAGCATAAAAA
>CAUCIO010000022.1 GCA_958442925.1 uncultured Clostridium sp.
TTAGAGAGAGTAGGGCTGGTGGAGAGGACAGGGCATATGCCCAATGAAATGTCAGGAGGACAGCAGCAGAGAGTGGCGATTGCCAGAGCTCTTGCCAATGATCCGCCTCTGATCCTGGCAGACGAGCCCACGGGAAACCTGGATACAGCTTCCTCTATGGAGATTATGGAGCTGTTTTCTGAGCTTCACAGAGAGGGAGCGACTGTGGTGGTTGTGACTCATGAGGAGGATATCGCTGCCTTTACCCAGAGAATTATCCGTTTTCGGGACGGCCGGATTATCAGTGATGAAAAAAATGAGGCCTGGAAACGCAGAGGAGGGGAGGAAAGCGGATGCTGATTGAAAACATGAAGATGGCCTTTACTGCCCTTCGGGCCAACAAAATGCGCTCGTTTTTAACGATGTTAGGCATTATTATAGGAATCGGTTCCGTGATTTCCATTGTCTCTATCGGAGATACGATGCGGGGCCTGTTTTCCAGTCTTTATAAAGACGTGGGGCTGACCCAGACGTATGTGGGGATCGGATACTGGATCGACGATGTCAGGGAGAGCGATTACTTTACCATGGATGACCTGGCTCGTATTCAAGAAGTGTTTGGTTCTGATATCGCCTATATAGACAGCGGTGCAGGCGCCTCTGCAGAGGCTGTCGCAGGAACAGATAAGATGCAGTTTAACTACACGGGAATCGACTGGAACTACAATGAGGTACAGCCGGTGGATATGCTCTATGGCCGTTACCTGAACGAGGCGGATATTAAGGGAAGAAAAGAGAACGCAGTGATTGACATAGACACAGCCAGGAATTTTTTTCACACGGATAATCCTGTCGGGAGGACTTTCCGCACGGTTCTCTATGGAGAAATGAAAGAATTTACAGTGGTCGGCGTCTATAAAAAAGAAATGAACCCGTTTCAGGAGCTGATGATGGGAGGAGGGGAGGACAAGGGAAGCGCTTTCATCCCGTGGACCGTTCTTACCTGGCCTAATGATCATTTTTACTACTGCCATCTGTTTGCCGATGAATCTATGACTTCCGCTCAGCTGAACCATTTTTATGACGAACTGGTATTTTATATTTCCAAACTGAAAAACAGGAATCCGGAGGACTGGTATGTGGAGTCGGCTGTAGAACAGATGGGACAGGTGGATTCCATGATGGCGGGACTTTCAGTAGCAGTAGGAGGAATCGCGGCTATTTCCCTGCTGGTAGGAGGAATTGGCATTATGAATATTATGCTGGTTTCGGTGACAGAACGAACCAGGGAAATTGGTATCAGAAAAGCGCTGGGAGCCAGAACGAAGGATATCCTGATTCAGTTTCTGACAGAGTCGGCGATTCTCTCTGCCTGCGGCGGCCTGGCAGGGATCATAATTGGAGGGGGAATTGTTACAGCGGCCGGAGCCGTTCTGGGGGTGGAGGCGGTGGTAAAGCCTTCTGTTGTAATTCTGGCTGTCGCCTTTTCTGCTGTAGTAGGAATTTTCTTTGGCCTTTATCCAGCCAGAAAAGCCGCTGTCTCCAACCCTATTGACGCTCTGCGGTATGAATAGAGGGGCGCCTGCCAGCCATGACGCCGGGGAATGTTGACTTTACAGCGAAAAAAGAGTCCCGCGCCGCATTCTGCGGCAGACGGGATTCTTTTTTACAATTTTATGAAAATTTCCACAGACCCTCGAAATTTAAAGGATTGTATGCTATAATAAAGCGATATAATTAATTTACCAGATTGAAAGCAGGGAGTGGAGCTATGCTCAATGAAGACAAAATAAAATTGATGACAAGCATGGCTATGTTTGAGAAAAAAAATGGAAAGGCCATGAATGCCGGAAAGAATTATTTCAAGAGCGATTACGTCAGCCGCCAGATGATCCGCGGCTTTTTTAACTACACAATCAGCTGTATGGGCGTGCTTCTTATCTGGCTTCTCTACAGCATGGAGCAGTTTTTAAGCACTCTTTCCTTTGAGGGTATGATTGGCCTGATCCGGAATTTTGTGATTTACTACCTGATTGGCCTGGCCGTCTATATGGGGCTGGTTCATACAGTTTATTCCAGACGGTATGATTATGTGTCGAAAAATATCAGGCTTTACACAGCGAAGCTAAAACATCTGGATAAGCGGTATGATTACCATAACCGCTCAAGAACTCTGGCAAAGGAGGACAGGAGGGTATGATGGGACTGCTTGTGTTCAAGGAGCGTCTGAGAATATTTTACGCCAAGAACAGTCAGATTGTGATTCCGGCAGTTAAATTTGCTGTGACGTTTATGGCCTTTTATCTGATAGGAAAGAATACAGGTTTTGTGGAAAAGCTGAATTCTCCTTTGATGCCCGTGATGATGGGCCTGGTGGGAGCGGCAGTTCCCTACGGCGTGACTGCGTTTCTGGCAGGGGCCTTTCTGATGGCTCAGCTTTTTGCCGTATCGCTGGAGGTGGCGGCTATCACACTGGTATTTTTGATGATCGTAGTGCTTTTGTACTATGGCTTTCAGCCGGGAGACAGCGTACTTTTGTTAGTGACTCCGATCATGTTTTTTCTGAAAGTTCCTTTTGCAGTTCCGCTTCTGGTAGGGCTGGGAGGAAATATGCTGTCAGTGATTCCAGTCAGCTGCGGGGCGTTTCTCTACTATGTGATTTTATATGTGAAGCAGAATGCAGGCGTGCTGTCTGGGAGCGCTCAGACGGAGCTGACTCAGCTGATTATCCAGCTGGTGAAGAGTCTCGTGACAAACCAGGCTATGCTGATTATGGTGGCAGCGATGGCGCTTTGCATCCTTCTGGTGCATACTATAAAAAATATGCCGATTAATTACGCATGGGGAATTGCGATTGCAGCAGGAGTCATCGTGCAGCTTCTGGTGATTTTTATCGGAGATCTGAGGTTCGACGCATCGGTTTCCGTGCTGGAGGTGACAGCGGGAATGGCTGTCTCGGCAGCTGCAGCGGCTGTTTACCACTTCTTCGTATTTGCTGTAGATTATACCAGAACAGAGTATGTGCAGTTTGAGGACGATGATTATCATTATTATGTGAAGGCAGTGCCTAAGATTGCAGTGACAAAGCCGGATGTGAAGGTGCAGAGGATCAATACGAGAAAGACTCCCAGAAGGAGAGAATAGAAAAATTAGAAAAGAAAAGGAGGTGATGGTATGGCAGAATATTTGAAGGAACTGTATTCGTGGATTGCGTTTGTTCCGAACATGACGTTTAAAAATTTTCTGGAAATCGGAATTATTGCGTTTGTCGTATATGAGGTACTGGTCTGGATTAAGAACACAAGAGCCTGGACGCTTTTGAAGGGAATCTTGTTTATCTGCGGTCTGGTTCTTTTAGCTGCTGTACTGGAATTGGACACCATCCTTTGGCTGCTGGGAAAAGCGTCTTATATTACAATTACGGCGCTTATCATTATCTTTCAGCCGGAGCTCAGAAAGGCGCTGGAGCAGCTGGGAAGCAAGAATGTGCTGACTGGAATTTTCGCGGCTGACGACGGCAAGGTGAAGGAGAGCTTCAGTGAGAAAACGATTAACGAGCTGACCAGAGCCTGCTTTGAGATGGGCAAGGTGAAAACAGGGGCTCTTATGGTCATTGAGATGGAAACACCTCTGACAGATGTGGAGAGGACTGGCATTGAAGTAGACGGAATTATCACAAGCCAGCTTCTGATCAATATTTTTGAGCATAATACGCCGCTTCACGACGGCGCTGTGGTAATCAGAGGAAACAGGGTGACAGCCGCTACCTGCTATCTTCCTCTTTCTGACAACATGGACATCAGCAAGGCGCTGGGAACGCGCCATCGCGCCGCTGTGGGAATCAGCGAGGTGACAGACAGCCTGACGTTGGTTGTGTCAGAGGAGACAGGACGGGTATCTGTGGCAACTGGAGGACGGCTGATCCGCGTGGCGGACGCTGATGAACTGAGAGGAATTCTGGCCAGGGCTGTACGGCACGAAGAGAATTCTTCCGGGCGGTTTAAGATTTGGAAGGGAAGGCGGAAGAATGAAAGAAAAGCTGACTAAAAATGCCCCGCTGAAGCTGATTTCGCTGCTCTGCGCTTTTCTGGTCTGGCTGGCTGTTGTCAATGTGGCGAATCCGATCCAGACAAAATCCATAGAGATTCCTGTAAATATTGTGAATGACGAGGTTCTGGAGAGATCTAACCTGACTTATGAAATTGAGGGGAAGAGTACAGTAACGCTTTTAGTAAATGCCAGAGCCAGGGATATTTACCGGTTTACTTCCGAGGATTTCAAGGCCTATGCAGACCTTTCAGAGCTCTACTCCGTGACAGGAGCGGTTCCTGTGACAGTGGAGGTCTTAGATGACGAACAGTATCTGGCCAGCAACGGGGATGGCGTGAAGTACGAAGTCAAGGCCCCTGGAACAGTCCATATTAAGACAGAGGAGCTTCAGACAAAGCGCTTCTCATTGACGTATCATGTGACAGGAGAACCGGCAGGAGATAAGGATTATCTGCCTGGAAAAGTGAAGCTGACTCCAAACTACGTATATGTGAGAGGACCTGTTTCTCAGATTGGCCAGATCAGCAGCGTAGGTGTGGAGATTGACATAAACGGAAAGGACAGCGATCTGTCGGGAACGGCAGAACCGAAATTCTACGATGCCAATGACAACGAGCTGGCTCTCAGCAGCGCAGTGACGACTTTGGGAGGGGATATCTCCTACGAGCTGACTATGCTGAAGGTGAAAAATCTGGCACTGGATTTCCAGGTATCAGGCCAGGTGGCGGACGGATACAGGCTGACAGGCGTGGAATGCAGTGTGGATCGTGTTTCCGTAGCAGGCCTGCGTTCTGTTTTGGCCAATATGAATACGCTTCCTGTTGAAAGCCCCCAGCTGAGTGCAGAGGGATTGACAGCTGACAAGGAGTGTACGATTGATTTGGCAGAATTTGTTCCTCCGGGACTGGAGCTGGCAGGTATGGACAGCACGTCTGTGACGGTTACGTTGAAAGTAGAGCCGCTGGGAAACAGAACCTACACTCTTGACAGGGATGATATCCAGATGAAGGGGGCGTCTGAAGAATATACCTATGAGCTGGCAGACGGTACAGCGCCTTTGACTGTGAGCGGCCTGAAAGAGGATCTGAACAGTCTGTCTCCGGACAAGATGAATTTGAGTATCGATGTTTCAGGGATGAAACCAGGAACCCATACAGCAGTTCTTTCCTACCAGCTGGACGATGCCTATGCCGTAGTGGGAACACCCAGCATTATCCTGGAGGTAAAGACGAAGACTCCGGAGACAGAGGCAGAAACAGAAGGAGAGGATGTTAAAGCGTCCTCGGAATCAGTGGAAGCCCTTCCGGAGGGCAGCCAGGAGAAAACGGAGCCGTCTTCAGCAGCAGCAGGCAGTCAAAAGCAGTAAAAAGTAAGAATACAGGAGAAGTTTAATGGTTAAGGCAAAAGTAACAATTAAAAATACCAGCGGCCTTCATCTGAGACCAGCAGGTATTCTTTGCAACGAGGCAGTAAAATACCAGTCTCAGATTACGTTCAGCCACAGAAATAATGTATCCAATGCAAAAAGTGTCCTGAGCGTTTTGGGAGCCTGCATCAAATGCGGGGACGAGCTGGAGTTTATATGTGAGGGGAAGGATGAAGAAGAGGCGCTGTCTGCTATGCTGAAAGCAGTAAACGATGGTTTAGGCGAGTAACAGCTCTCATATATAAAAGGAGGAAAAACGATGGTATCAGGAACAGGAGCGTCTGCCGGAATTGGCATTGGAAAAGTTGTAATTCTGAGAGAAGAAAAACTAGAAATAAAGAGAGAGACCATAGCTGACACAGAGGCTGAGAAAGCGCGCTTTAAACAGGCGGTAGACAAGAGTATTGAGGACACCCAGGCTCTGGCTGACGATATGGCTCAGAGGATCGGAGAGAAGGAAGCAGAGATTTTAAACGGCCATTTAATGCTTCTCCAGGATCCTATGATGACGATGGAAATCGAGGGAAAAATCGATGGGGAGAAGCTGTGCAGCGAGGCTGCTGTGGAAGATGTGTGCACTATGTATGCAGACATGTTCGCTTCCATGGATGATGAGCTGATGCAGCAGAGAGCGGCAGATATGAGGGATATTAAGACCAGGATGCAGAAGGTGCTTCTGGGAGTTCAGTCTGTAGACGTATCTGCTCTGCCTGCTGGAAGCGTTCTTGTTTCAGAGGACTTAACTCCTTCTGTGACAGCTGGAATTAATCCGGCAAATGTGACTGGAATTGTGACAGAATTGGGAGGACGCACCTCTCACTCTGCGATTCTTTCCAGGGCTCTCGAGATTCCTGCCGTAGTGGCGGCTTCTGGAATCCTTTCCCAGGTAAAGGACGGGGACGAGATTGTACTGGACGGTGAGACGGGAGAAATCTTTATCTGGCCGGATGAAGCTTTGAAGACAGAGTACCAGGCTAAAAAGGACGTTTACCTGAAAGAGAAGGAAGAACTGAAAAAATATATTGGAAAAGAGACTGTTACAAAGGATGGGGTGAGAATTGAGACGGCGGCCAATATTGGACGTCCTGAAGACATAGATCGGGTGCTTTCCTATGATGCAGAGGGAATCGGACTGTTCCGGACCGAGTTCCTCTTTATGGATCGGACGTCTATGCCTGCAGAAGAGGAGCAGTTTGAGGCTTACCGGAAAGTGGCTGTGGCCATGGATGGAAAGCCGGTTATTATCAGAACTCTCGATATCGGCGGTGACAAGGAGATCCCTTACATGGGTCTTAAAAAGGATGAAAATCCATTTTTGGGCTATCGGGCGATTCGCTTCTGTTTGGATCGGAAAGACGATATTTACCGTCCTCAGCTTCGTGCCCTGCTTCGCGCCAGCGCATTTGGAGCTATTAAAATTATGATTCCTATGGTGACTTGCCTGGAGGAATACCGGGAAGCCAAGGCCCTGATCCAGGAGATTATGGCAGAACTGGATGAGAATGGAATCCCTTACAATAAGGATATCCAGGTGGGAATTATGGTGGAGACGGCCGCTGCATCCCTGATGGCAGATGTCTTTGCGAAGGAAGTGGATTTTTTCAGCATCGGAACGAATGATCTGACTCAGTATACCATGTCAGTGGACAGAGGAAATGATAAAGTTTCCTACCTGTATTCCACCTTTAATCCAGCTGTGCTTCGAAGCATCCGTCATATTATTGAGTGCGGAAGAAAAGAAGGCATTATGGTGGGAATGTGCGGTGAGGCAGCCAGCGATCCTCTTATGATTCCGCTTTTAGTGGCATTTGGACTGAATGAGTTCAGTATGAGCGCCTCCGCTGTGTTGAAAGCCAGAAAGATGATTACAGAATGTGACAGCAGAGAGCTTCAGGAGATGGCTGACAAGGCTATGAGCCTTACTACAGCCGGAGAAATAGAAAGCTTTATGAGAGAGTTTGTCAGCAGGAACTTTTAAGGAGGCGCTGCATGGCTGCGGCTGTAGAAATACAGCTGCGGTTATGCGCGCCCTTTGGCATTTATTTCCGAAGAATTATAATCTGCAGCTGGGGGAAACTGATGAAAATTTATGTACATGAGGATGAAAGAAGATGATTGTTTACCTGATATGCTATCTGGCCTCTTTTTTGCTGGCTTCAGGAGAGCATTTTTACCTGTCTGGTCTCTGCCTGATGGGGGCAGCTGTCTTTTTGTACTGGCAGGATTTTAAGAGGACTGGGAACTGTATCCATCTGCGGGGAGTGTTTGCCCTGGCCTGGGTAGGCGGGCAGGGTGTCTCCTGCCTGAAACTGAGCCGCCTGGCCCAGGAGTGGACCTTTCTCACATGGCTTTGTTTTCTGGCGGCCTTTGTCAGCTTTTACGCTGTGTTCGAGATTTTCCAGCGAAGAGGCAGAGATAACTACAACAGCTATGCGTCCAGATGGAAGGGGCAGAAGCGCTGGCATGATTTCCGTGCCTGTGAGGAGCCTGTGTTTATCTGTGCGCTGGCAGTTACAGTGCTGTCACTGTTCTGCTTTGTGCTGGAGGCTGTGGTGCTGGGTTACGTGCCGTTTTTTTTAAGAGGAGTGCCTCACGCCTATTCGTATTTTCACATTACAGGAGTCCATTATTTTACTGTATCCTGTGTGCTGGTTCCGGCTCTGAGCGTGATTTTTTTTCATTCCAACGGAGGGCGTGATCGCCTTAGGACTGGAATCCTGATAGGAGCGGATGTGATTGCAGTCCTGATTCCCATTCTCTGCGTTTCACGGTTCCAGCTGATTTTAGCGGCAGCTTTAGCTGTTATTACCTATCTGATGATGGATATTCATATTGATCCGCTTCAGATGATTATAAGCGCAGCGGTACTGTTTGTGGGGCTTTTAGCGGCTTATATTATTCTGACGATTGCCAGAAGCCATGATGTAGAGTACCTGAATGGGATTTTTGAGATGAAGAACAGCCGGACTCCCATATTTATTACCCAGCCCTACATGTATATTGCAAACAATTACGACAATTTCGACTGTATGGTGCGGGCCATGGCCTCTGGATACAGCCACAGCTTTGGCCTGAAGATGCTGTTTCCGCTGTGGGCGCTGACAGGCCTTAAATTCCTGGTTCCATCTCTGACGGCATTTCCTCTGTTTACTACTAAGGAGGAGCTGACGACGGTAACGCTGTTTTACGATGCCTACTATGACTTTGGAATCCTGGGGGTGGTGCTGCTGGGCTGTATTCTGGGATTTCTGGCCTGGTATCTGACTGACATGGTGAAGCATATCAGAAATCCTATCGGATATCTTTTATATGCACAGATTGCCGTCTATTTCGCCCTGTCTTTCTTCACTACCTGGTTCAGCAATCCGGCCACCTGGTTTTATCTGGCAGTGACAGGAGCTGCGGCCGTCTACGTAGAGTGGAGACAGTGACACAGAAAAAGAGAGAATGCAGGATAAAATTTATCATGAAAAAGAGGGAGGAGAATATGATGATTTCAGAGAAAATGCAGCCGCTGCTTCAAAATAATTCAGCGATTCGTATGATGTTTGAGGAAGGTAAGAAAATGGCCGCCGTCTACGGGGCAGATCGGGTATATGATTTCAGCCTGGGAAATCCCAGCGTTCCGGCTCCAGAAGAGGTAAACCAGGCGGTGAGGGCAGTTCTTGACGAGGAAGACTCCCGCTTTGTTCACGGCTATATGAGCAACGCAGGATATGAGGACGTCAGGGAGGCAGTAGCCCAGTCTTTGAACCGGAAATTCAGCACTTCGTTTACCCAGAATAATATTATGATGACAGTGGGAGCGGCAGGCGGTCTGAATGTGATTTTAAAGACTCTGCTGAATCCGGGGGAACAGGTACTGGTGTTTGCCCCATACTTTGTGGAGTATGGTTCCTATGTGAGAAATTATGACGGAGAACTGGTAGTGGTTTCCCCTGATACAGAGACGTTTCAGCCGAATTTAAAGGAATTTGAGGAAAAAATCTGCGAAAAGACAAAGGCAGTGATTATCAACACCCCTAACAATCCTTCAGGCGTTGTCTATTCCAGTGAGACCCTGCAGGCGCTGGCGGAAATTTTAGAGAGAAAATCAGCGCAGATTGGGCATCCTATTGTGCTGATTTCCGACGAGCCATACAGGGAGCTGGCTTACGACGGAGTCCAGGTTCCTTTTGTGACAAAATATTACAAGAATACAGTAATCTGCTATTCTTTCAGCAAGTCCCTGTCACTGCCAGGAGAGCGTATCGGCTATCTGGTAGTCCCAGACGAGATGGAGGATGCACAGCAGGTATTTCAGGCAGCGGTGATTGCCAACCGGGTGCTGGGCTGTGTAAATGCTCCGTCTTTGATGCAGCGGGTGATTAAGCGGTGTATCGACACAGAGGTGGACGTAGCTGCCTATGACAGAAACAGGAATCTCCTCTATGGAGGGCTTAAAAGCTTCGGCTTTGAATGTGTCAGGCCAGAGGGAGCATTTTATCTGTTTATGAAGACGCCTGGAGATGAGAAAGAATTTTGTGAGAGGGCGAAAAAATATCATATCCTTGTGGTTCCGGGAAGCTCTTTTGCATGTCCCGGATATGTGAGAATCGCTTACTGTGTGTCTTACGAACAGATTGAAAGAGCTCTGCCGGAATTCAAGAAGCTGGCGGCAGAGTATGGCCTGACGGGAGAGATGGAATAGAAGAGACAGACAGCAGGGCTGGCATGGATTTCAGGAGGCGGTTGTCATGGAAAGTGTTAAAAAGTATCTCAGAATCATTCTGAATATTGTGATTCCTCTTACAGGACTTTATCTGGTCTGCGTTTGGGGGCCGAGAGTGTTAGGTTTTTTTATTCCCTTTGTCATTGGCTGGATGATTGCTTTTATTGCCAACCCGCTGGTTCGCTTTTTGGAAAAAAGGCTGAAGATTGTCAGAAAACATGGTTCTATGCTGATTATTGCAGGGGTTCTGGCGCTGATTATCAGCCTTATGTATTTTGTTGTAGGAAAAGCATATGCAGAAATCCGGGATTTTGTGGCAGATCTGCCTGCGCTGTATGACAGTGCGGCCGCAGAGATTCGAGGAGCTGTCCAGAATGGGAACAGGGTGTTTGAATTTCTGCCGGATGAGTTTCGGACTGCAGTAATGCAGTTTACAGAAAATATAGGAACTTATGTGGGCGATCTGGTATCCAAGGCAGCGGCTCCTACAGTGGAGATTGCAGGCAATGTGGCCAAGGGCATTCCCAATGCACTGGTAAATACGGTTATTACAATTCTTTCTTCCTATCTGTTTATTGCAGAGCAGGATAAGATTGTAGAGTGGATGCAGCGGTACGCCCCAAACTTTGTCCTTCGCTATGCCGAATACCTGAAGAAGGACGCAAAAGGCCTGATAGGAGGATATTTTCTGGCCCAGTTTCGGATTATGTTTGTGGTGGCTGGGATTCTGGCGGCAGGTTTTCTGTTTTTGAGGGTGAAGTATGGGATCCTTCTGGCTGTACTGATTTCACTGCTGGATTTTCTGCCTGTGTTTGGAACCGGAACCGCTTTGTTTCCATGGGCAGCGGTGAAGCTGTTTGCAGGGGAATATACTTACGCTGCAGGACTTTTAATCCTCTATGTAGTAACCCAGGTATCCAGACAGCTGATACAGCCGAAAATTGTGGGAGATTCCATGGGACTTCCGCCGCTGCTCACATTGTTTCTGCTGTATCTGGGATTTAAGATCAAAGGGATTGCCGGAATGATCCTGGCAGTGCCTATTGGATTGATTTTTATTAACTTTTATAAATACGGAGCGTTTGATTCCCTGATTGAGAATGTGAATCTGCTGATCAGGGAGCTCAATACATTCCGCAGTGGAAACAGTGAGAAGTAAGTGATTATTTTCTTTTCCCTGGCGTCTCCCCAAAGGACTTTTTGTATGCTCTTAAAAAGGCATCGTAATTTTTAAATCCGCAGCGGTAGCAGCATTCAGTAACAGAAAGGCCCTGATCCAGCAGCTGTCTGGCCATCAGGAGCCTTTTTTCATTTATATAACCTCCGATCGTGTAGCCTGTTTCCTTCTTAAACAGGCGCATCATGTGGGCGCGGCTCATATAGAAACGTGCGGACAGGCTGTCTATGGTCAAATCAGAATCTGCGTTTTCGTGGATAAACTGCATAATAGACAGCACAGCGGCATTTTTGCTGGAGTCAGGAAGGCAGCGGGATGCGGGAAGCCTGCAGGCACGGTTTAAAAGAATCAGCAGCTCCAGAAGAATCAGGTGCCTGAGCAGTCCATCGGCAAAATCAGATTCCCGGCAGGCCGTTTCCAGGCGTGACAGGGTTTCCCAAAGTTCTGTCTGGCGGCGTCTGGGCAGGCGCAGTACATAGGACTGGCTGTCTGCCGCTTCCTGAAACAGTCCGGCCAGATTGTCGCGGCGGCAGAGGCTGTCTGTGAGAACTTCCGGAGACAGGTAGAGGATGACACGTTCATAGGAAGATTCGGGCCGGATTTCCGGTCGATGGATAGAGTAGCGGGGAATCAGCACAATGTCTCCTGGCACAAGCTCATAGGAGGAGCCTTCCACGCTGTATCCGGCTTCCCCTCTGAAAAAGAATAAGATTTTGTGAAAATCATGGTAGTGGTAGCTGATGGGAGCTGTCACAGGATTAGTTAAATGAAACAGACGGAATTCTTCAAAGAGATATCCCCGCTTTTCATATTCCTCGTCTAAGGCATGGCTGAATAAAGGCAAATAGAGTCCCCCTTTCTGTTTTATAAGACAGTATAAAAGAAAAAGAGCACTAAATGCAAGTAAAAGAGCAGAAAATCTCTATTGTTTGTGTAAAATGAGGTATAAAATAAAATATATATGAGAGAACGTCAGGCAGGAGGAGATTTCTATGAAGGCTGTATTTGAAAAGTATCATTGCATGGGAAATGATTATCTGGTATATGATCCGAATAAAAATGAGATGGAGTTAGGTCCGGAGCAGGTGAGGGCTGTCTGTGATCGGAATTTTGGAATTGGCTCCGATGGAATTCTGGTTGGACCTGTGTTGGGCGGGGAGAAAATGTATGTAAAAATTCTGAATCCGGACGGAAGCGAGGCTGAAAAGAGCGGAAACGGAATGGGGATTTTTGCCAGATACTTAAAGGATGCAGGATATGTGCAGAAAACAAAGGTTTCCTGGGATACCCTGGGAGGAGAGGTGATTGTGTACTATCTGAATGAGGAGGGTACACGGGTAAAGATCTCCATGGGAAAACCTACTTTCTGGAGCGATGAGATTCCGGTAACCGGGGAGCGGAGAGAAATGGTAAACCAGACTATGGTATTCGGGAAAATACCGTATATTACCACCTGCCTTTCTATTGGAAATCCCCACTGCGTCATCTGGATGAATGAAATTTCAAAGGAATTAGTATGCCGGATCGGAGAGAACTCAGAGAATGATCCCGCTTTTCCGGAAAAGGTGAATACACAGCTGTTAAACGTACTGGATCGCACTAATATTCAAATTGAAATTTATGAGAGGGGAGCAGGATACACTCTGGCTTCCGGCAGCTGTGCCTGTGCGGCCGCCTGCGCAGCTAACCGCCTGGGACTGGCAGATCGGAATATGTACGTCCACATGCCAGGCGGCACACTGGAGATAGAAATCAAGGAGGATGGAGTCGTCTACATGACAGGCGAGGTGGGATACATTGGCTGTATAACTCTGGGTACGGAGATGGTGGAACGGCTGAGACAGAGCAGATAAAGGCAGCTGCAGGCAGCTAAAAAGAAGTTAAAAGGAATCCTGCAAAATAATTGACAAACAAAACGGACGCTGTTATATTTAAACAAGAGCGAGGGTGCTTTCTGAGAGGAGAGTACCCTCTTTTTATTCTATCAGGCTTTGCCGCAGCACAGAATACAGAAGAAGGGGGAGCAGCATATGGAAGACGGGAAGTGGATACGGGAAGAAGCGGATATGATAAAACTGCAGTTTCCGGATCTGTGGGGCCGGTTAAAATCGGTAGAGATTCCAGGACAGAGAAAAGGGGAGCTGAAGTGCCGCCCGGCATCAGTAGAAGCCAGTGCCGTGCTGGGGGATCATGTAGCGGACAAGACCCGGTTTTTTCTGAAACCTGATTGGGAAACAGAGATTTGTATGGCCTGGGAGGCAGGAGCCGGAGAGACGTCAGGGGTTCTCTGCTCTCTTACAGATTCAGATGAGAAGCCTGTATGGTGTGATTCCAGGGAAATCTTAAAACAGACGCTGCGCCGCCTTTCAGGGGAAGGAATTGAGTTCCAGGTCCGCCTGAAGTGCGAGTTTTTCCTATTCCATACAGACGAGGAGGCGCGGGCTACGGCAGTTACCCACGATACGGCAGGACGCTTTGACGGGGGAGCGATTGATCTGGCTGAGAGCATACGGCGGGATATGACGGCCAGTCTTCTGGAAGCAGGTATTCCAGTGGAATACGCAGCTCATGCAGGAGCGCCGGGACAGCATGTTTTCTGTCTGGCGGCCAGAGAGGCTTTGCAGGCAGCAGATGAGTTTCAGTTTTTTCAGGCAGCAGTAAAGCGTGTTGCCAAAAGCCGCGGCCTTCACGCATCCTTCATGCCACGCCCCTTAAACAGCTGTACTGGATCCAGCCTGGTATTAGAGTTGATTCCCTGCCCTGCTTTAGAGGGAGGCAGGGAGGAAACGCAGGGAGTCTTAAACAGGGCGGCAAGACGCCTCAGGGAATATCTTGGGGAGCTGGCCCTTGTAACAAATCCGACAGTTAATTCCTATCGGCGTCTGGCGGCTATGAGCTGTGAGGAAAAAAAACCTGACATGCTGGTAGAAGGTACAGAGGAGGGAATCCGGTTCCATATGGCAGATCCTTCAGCCAATGTCTATCTGGCCCTGGCAGCTGTTTTGGCAGCCGGTTTTTCGGAGCAGCCGGAGGCTGGACAGGAAGCTCTTCTGCCATCCAGCCTTTCAGAGGCAGCAGCTCTTTTTTTACAGAGCGCCGGGATGAGACACCTGATGGGCGATCGGCTGTTTTCTTTTTACCATGACAGAAAAACAGAGGAATGGGAACGATTTTCCTCCTGGGTGACAGATTGGGAAGTGAAGGAGTATTTGTCTAAATATTAGCTCCGGAGAGAAATCAGGAAGGTGCAGGCATGACAAACGTAATTGTGGCCTTTGCAAGGCAGGAGGATGGAAAACGAATCAGAGACGTGCTTGTAAAAAGCGGATTTCTCACTGTGATACTATGCACCTGCGGGGCGCAGGTGCTGAGCCGGGCCGCCATGCTGGAGCAGGGAATCGTAGTGTGCGGATACCGTTTTAAAGATATGAGCTGTATCCAGCTGAGAGAACAGCTTTCCCCACGTTTTGAACTGCTCCTGACCGCTTCCTGCAGCTGCCCAGGCGCAGATGAGGCCCGGGAAATCGTCTTCCTGCCCGCCCCTTTTTCTGTGCGGGATCTGGTAGGAACCATTCGGATGATGGAACAGGGACAGAAAAGAGAAGGGCGTAAACGGGGCAGAGCCACTGAGAGAAGCGAACAGGAAAAAAGTCTGCTGGAATCTGCGAAAAGGATTTTAATGGAGCGAAACGGTATGTCAGAGCCGATGGCTCACCGCTACCTTCAGAAGTGCAGCATGGACAGCGGAGTCAGCCTGCCGGAGTCAGCCGCTATGGTGATCCGGCTGTACAGGCAGGATTAGAAGGGAGAAAATCGAGATGAAATTTACAAAAATGCAGGGAATTGGGAATGATTACGTATATGTGGACTGTTTTCAGGAGACAGTAGAGGATCCGGAAAAGACTGCTGTATTTGTCAGTGACCGCCATTTTGGAATCGGTTCTGATGGACTGATTCTTATTAAACCGTCTGCTGTGGCTGACTGTCAGATGGATATGTACAATCTGGACGGATCCAGAGGCTCTATGTGCGGGAATGGAGTCAGGTGTGTGGGAAAATATGCCTATGATCATGGAATTGTGCCGCCGGAACGGACGACTCTGACAGTGGAGACAGCCTCCGGCATTAAGACGCTTAAAATCCAGGCAGAGAATGGAAAGGCCAGAGAGCTGACAGTGGATATGGGAAAGCCGGAAAGCACGTCAGAGATGTTCGAGCCTATTACAGTGGAAGGAAAGGAATACCGCTTTATCGGTATTTCCATGGGAAATCCTCACGCAGTCCTGTTTGTGGAGGATACGGCGTCAGTTCCTCTTGAGACAATTGGGCCGAAATTTGAAAACCACAGCCGTTTTCCAGACAGAACCAACACAGAGTTTGTGGAGATTGTGGATCGGGGCCATATTAAAATGAGAGTCTGGGAGAGAGGATCCGGGGAGACCATGGCCTGCGGAACAGGGGCCTGCGCCAGTGCGGCAGCCAGTATTCTGGCAGGCTATACCGACACGAAGGTGGAAGTAGAGCTTTTAGGAGGCAGCCTGATCATTGAGTGGGACAGAGAAAAGGATACCATCTATATGACAGGACCTGCTGCAGAGGTATTTTCCGGAGAGATTGAGCTGAATTTTTAGCCGGATAAGCAGAAGGAACCCTTTTTGCCTTTTTTCATAGAATATAATAGAAATGCCTAGAAAAGGAGCCTTTCTTTTAAATATGAAAAAGAGAGTTGCAATAGATGCAGGACATGGGGGAACGACGGATCCGGGAGCTGTATATTTCGGAAGACAGGAGAAGGACGATGCGCTGAAGCTGGCCCTGGCAGTGGGAGAGCTTCTGGAAAACCGAGGGTTTGACGTGATGTATACCAGAGTGGACGACATTTACCACACACCTTATGAGAAGGCGGATATGGGAAACCATGGAGGAGCCGACTATTTTATTTCCATTCACAGGAACGCAGCCTTAAATCCGGGGACAGCTTCCGGCATTATGACACTGGTGTATGAGGACACGGGAGTAAACGGCAGGCTGGCCAGGGCGGTAAATGCAGAACTGGAAAAAACGGGCTACCAGGATCTGGGAGTAGTGGAACGGCCGGGACTGGCGGTGCTCAGGCGGACGGCTATGCCGGCTATTCTGATAGAAGCAGGGTTTATCGATAATCCTCAGGATAACCAGCTGTTCGACGATCAGTTTGAGAAGATTGCAGAAGCCGTTGCCGACGGCGTGGAGAAGGCAGTGAGGGAGGAAGAAAAGAGAGAACTGCCGGTTTATTACATGGTGCAGACAGGATCCTACCGCCTGCGGTCGCTGGCAGAACAGCAGCTGTCAGAACTTCAGTCTCAGGGATATCCGGCTTTTCTGGTCTATGACAGAGGCTATTATGATGTACGGGCCGGCGCTTTTCTGAACCTGGATTATGCTGCTGCTCTGGAGGCGGAACTCAGATCCCGCGGCTACAATACGTTTATTGTGAAGGATCACAGTACAGAAGATAAAAAGAAGACAGAATAAGAAATTTGAATTCCTGCTGCTGGAGAAGAGGAAGACACCCGGCAGCAGGAATTCAAAAAACGGCATAACATGCCGGATATCAAGGGAAAAACCCCAGGATGCAAAAAGGAGTCAAGAATGAATCAGGAACAGAAAATAGAGCGTATGAAAGAGCTGATAGAGCTGCTTAACAGGGCTGGACGAGCCTACTATCAGGAAAGCCGGGAGATTATGAGCAACTTTGAATACGATCGGCTCTATGATGAACTGGCCGGACTGGAGAAGGAAACGGGAACGGTATTTGGAAACAGCCCCACCCAGAACGTAGGCTATGAGGCAGCCAGTTCCCTTCTCAAAGAGCGCCATGAAAGCCCCATGCTTTCTCTGAACAAGACCAAGAGCGTGGAAGAGCTGAAGGAGTGGCTGGGCAGTGAACAGGGTCTCCTGTCCTGGAAAATGGACGGTCTGACGATTGTGCTGACTTACGATGGCGGAGAATTGAAAAAGGCCGTTACAAGAGGAAACGGAGAAATCGTCGAGGTGATTACGGCCAATGCCAGAACCTTTGTCAATGTGCCGAAAACCATTTCCTACACAGGCCAGCTGGTTATCCGCGGGGAAGCAGTGATCCGGTATTCTGACTTTGTAAAGATTAATGAGGAAATTGAAGATGCAGATGCCAGGTACAAAAATCCCAGAAATTTGTGCAGCGGCTCTGTGCGCCAGTTAAACAGTCAAATTACGGCTCAGAGAAACGTCCGCTTTTTCGCTTTCAGCCTTGTTATGGCTGACGGCGTAGATTTTGAAAATTCCAGAGAGAAGCAGTTTTTGTGGCTCAGATCCCAGGGATTTGAGACTGTGGACTACAGGCGTGTCACAGCGGACACTCTGGAGGAAGCGGTAGCCGATTTTTCAAGGCGGGTGGAAGAAAACGACGTGCCGTCAGACGGCCTTGTCCTGCTGTTTGACGATATTGCATACGGGCAGTCTCTGGGGCGGACTGCCAAGTTTCCAAAAGATTCCATTGCCTTTAAGTGGGCGGATGAAATTCAGGAGACAACTCTGTCCTGCATCGAGTGGAGTGCTTCCAGGACAGGCCTGATTAACCCGGTGGCAGTATTTGAGCCGGTGGAGCTGGAGGGAACCACAGTGACACGCGCCAGCGTTCACAATTTAAGCATTATGGAAGCCTTGGAGCTGGGAGAGGGAGACAGGATTACCGTCTACAAGGCCAATATGATTATTCCGCAGATTGCGGACAACCTGACCAGAAGCGGGGTAAAAAACGTCCCGAAGCTTTGCCCTGTCTGTGGAGGAGAGACAGAGATACGACAGGTGAACGATGTAAAATCCCTGTACTGTACGAACCCTGACTGCCAGGCTAAGAGGCTGAAGAGCTTTGCCCTTTTTGCCAGCCGTGATGCCTTGAATATTGCGGGACTGTCGGAGGCAACGCTGGAAAAGTTTATCGGGCGGGGATTTATCCATGAGTACGCTGATATTTTTCATCTGGATACCCATGAAGCTGAGATCGTGGTAATGGAGGGATTTGGAAAGAAATCCTTTGACAAGCTCTGCGAAGCGGCAAAACAGTCGTCCCATACCACTCTTCCCAGAGTCATTTACGGGCTGGGAGTAGCTGGAATCGGCCTTGCCAATGCAAAAATGCTCTGCCGCCATTTTAAATATGATTTTCAGGCTATGCGGACCGCATCAAAAGAGGAATTGACGGTCATCGATGGAATCGGGGAGGTTCTGGCAGACGCCTGGATCCAGTTTTTTCAGAATGAGAAGAATAACAGGGTGACAGACCGCCTTTTAGAGGAATTGACCTTTCTGCCGGTTTCTGAGGAGAAAGAGGCAGGCAGCGGCCTTTCTGATCTGACTTTCGTCATCACCGGCTCTTTGGAACAGTTTAAAAACAGAAAAGAGCTGCAGGAATTGATTGAGGAGAGAGGCGGGAAGGTGACGGGAAGCGTAACGGCTAAGACAAGCTATCTGATTAACAACGACTTCTCCTCTTCGTCCTCCAAGAATAAAAAAGCCAGGGAACTGAACATTCCCATTATCACAGAGACAGAGTTTATCAAACAGTTCGGCGTCAACTCATCTTCAGGCGTGGAATAACAATTTCTCCAGGCCGCTGGCAATTGGAGCTGAAATATGGTATGATACCCTACAGACTAACGGGGAGGAAACATATGCCGATTAAAGTACAGAAGGATCTGCCGGCCAAGGCAGTTCTGGAATCAGAAAATATTTTTACCATGGACGAGGATCGGGCGCTGAGTCAGGACATCAGACCTCTGGAAATCCTGATCCTGAACCTCATGCCTATTAAGGAGGAGACGGAGACTCAGCTTCTCAGAGCCCTTTCCAATACGCCCCTGCAGGTGGACTGTACGTTCTTGATGCTTGCGTCCCACAGCTCTAAGAATACCTCAGCCAGCCATCTGAACAAGTTTTATGTAACGTTTGATGAGGTGAGGAAGAGAAAATTTGATGGAATGATTATCACAGGAGCTCCTGTGGAAAATATGGAGTACGAGGAAGTAAATTACTGGCCGGAGCTGACGGCGATTATGGAGTGGAGCAAAACCCATGTAACCTCTACTTTGCATATTTGCTGGGGCGCCCAGGCGGGCCTGTACTACCATTACGGAATTCCCAAGTACAAAAGAGAGCATAAGCTGTCCGGCATTTACGAACACCAGGTTTTGAACAGGAAGGTTCCGCTGGTTCGAAGTCTGGACGACAGCTTTTACTGCCCTCATTCCCGGTGGACTGAGGTCCGCGAGGAGGATGTGAGAAAGCATCAGGAGCTGATAATTCTGTCCAAATCCAGGGAGGCCGGTATTTTCCTTGTGATGAGCCGGGACGGCCGCCAGATTTTTATGCAGGGACATCCTGAATATGACAGAATGACACTGAACAATGAGTACCACCGGGATCTGAAGAAGGGAATGGATCCGGAACTTCCGTACAATTACTATGAGGATAATGATCCCTTTTCGATTCCTGCTCTGAAGTGGAGAAATATGGCTAATACACTCTACACCAACTGGCTGAATTTCTATGTCTATCAGGTAACGCCGTATCTGCTGGAGAGCGATGGGGCGGAATCCGGGGAATAAAAACAGTATCTGTCTGTGAAGCGTCTGGCATTACAGCGGGAATTGAACATAAGTTTGCAGAAGAAACAGAGCGAGATACGTCCGGCGTATCTCGCCTCTGCTATATAGGAAAACAGAAATAATATGGAGGAAATACATGAGCACTTATCTGGTGGATTTTGAAAATGTAGGCGTAAGCGGAATGGACGGTGTGGAGAAACTGTCAGACCGGGATCGCGTTGTAATTTTTTATGGAAAACAGGCTGCCGCAGTTCCCTTTGAGCGCCATATTGAGATTGCCTCCTCCAGGGCGGAGGTCAGGTACATTAAGGTGGATAAGACAGGTAAAAATTTTCTGGACTTTCAGTTATCCAGTTACTGTGGATATCTGATTGGAAGCACATCGGAAAAGGAATTTATCATTGTCAGCCGTGACAACGGGTTTGGCAGCATGGAGGATTTCTGGCATGGAAAAGAGATGTCCGGAAAGAAAATCAGCATGAAGCGCCGTCCGGCTATTGCAGTCAGCGGAGAGGAGTCAGAGAGCGTTCGTGAGATTATTGTGGATAAGGGCGAACGTCAGACGCCAGCGTCCAAGGAATCTGGCCGGAAAAAAGAAAAAAAGCTGTCTGAAGCTGCAGAAAGCGGGGAAAACAGAAAGAAACACAGAAACGGCAGAAAGCAGGGAAGATCTCAGACTGAGGGAATGATAAAAATTCAGACTGTCCCGGCAGAGAGCAAAAAGCCAGAGCAGACACAGAGCCGGGCTCCAGAGAGAACCAAAGCCTGCGAATCATCTGACAGAGACCAGCAGCCTCTTGAAAAGCCTTTAAAGACAGAACCTGAGATGCAGAAGCCGGAGGCAGACGCAGAAAAGGAGTGCGTTTCTCAGAAACCGGAGGGGGTTCAGGAAAGGCATCCTTACAAAAGCAGAAGAAGGCCAAGGGGAAGATA
>CAUCIO010000023.1 GCA_958442925.1 uncultured Clostridium sp.
GTGTTCGGGACTTACACCCGTTAGAGCGCGCCCATGGCGCGCAAACAGAAAAAGGACGTTCCCCAGCCTCTCAAACCGAAGCTGGAAAACGTCCTTTTCTCTATTTCTTTTTTATTTTATGTGACTATCTGAGCATCACAATGTTCATACCTGCTGACTCTGCAGTCTCCTTACAGGCTCTTCACTGTATTGACCACGTTCTCAACAGTAAATCCAAACTTCTCGAACAGTTCTGCTGCCGGGCCGCTGGCTCCGAAGCCCTTCATGGAGACGATGGCTCCGTCGAGTCCTGTATATTTCTCCCATCCGAAGCTTCCAAGGGCCTCCACAGCCACTCTCTTTCTCACTGCCTTCGGAAGTACAGACTCTCTGTACTCGGCGCTCTGCTCCTCAAAGAGATCCATACAAGGCATGGATACCACGCGGATCTTCATTCCGTCCTTCTCAAGCTCTGCCTTTGCCTTCACTGCCAGTCCTACCTCAGAACCTGTTGCAATCAGGATGACATCCGGAGTTCCCTCGCAGTCCTCCAGCACATAGCCGCCCTTTAATGCCTCCTTGCTGCTGCCCTTCATCGGCTCCAGATTCTGTCTGGAAAGCACTAAGGCTGTCGGAGTGCTCTTAGATGTAACAGCACTGTACCATGCGGCCTGTGTCTCTGTGGCGTCACATGGACGGAATACATGGAAGTTCGGCATTGCCCGAAGAGCTGCCAGCTGCTCGATAGGCTCATGGGTCGGGCCGTCCTCGCCTACTCCAATGCTGTCATGTGTAAACACATAGGTAAGCGGAGTTCCCATCAGCGCGGACAGACGGGCCATAGGCTTCACATAATCGCTGAATACGAAGAAAGTAGCCACATATGGCTTTAAACCTCCGTGAAGAGCTATACCGTTTCCGATAGCGGCCATAGCCAGCTCTCTTACGCCGAAGTGAAGATTTCTTCCGCTTCTGTCCTCTTTAGAGAAATCTCCCTTTCCATCCATATAAGTCTTGTTGGAAGGCGCCAGATCTGCGCTTCCTCCGATCAGGTTCGGAAGTCTGTCTTTTAATACATTGATAATCTTTCCGGAAAGAGAACGGGTAGCCTCTGCCTTCTCCTGTGCTGTCCAGTAGGAATCATCGTTTAACAGATCCTCGGCTGTACCGTTATGATACTGGTTCCACAGCTTCTCCATCTCCGGATATTCCTCACAGTAAGCGGCAAACATCACATTCCATGCAGCTTCTGCCTCTGCCTTCTCGTTAGACAGCTCGTCGAAATGTCTGTAAACCTCCTCCGGTACGAAGAATGCCTCCTCGTAAGGCCAGTTTAAGGTCTCTCTGAGAGCCTTCACATTCTCCACTCCCAGCGGCTCGCCGTGAGCGCTTGCCTTGCCCTGCTTAGCCGGGCAGCCATAGCCGATCTCTGTCTTAATAGTAATGAAAGAAGGACGCTCTGTATCCTGCTTAGCAGCCTCGATAGCCATAGCAATAGAATCAATGTTATTGCCGTCCTCCACGGTAATCGTCTGGAATCCAAAGGCGCGCATACGCTCCTCCACGTTCTCACGGAACGCAATATCTGTGCTTCCCTCAATGGAGATGCGGTTGGAATCGTAGAGTACAATGAGCTTTGAAAGTCCCAGTGTTCCTGCCAGTGAAAATGCTTCAGAGGAAAGTCCCTCCATCATACAGCCGTCTCCGCCCAGCACGTAGGTATAATGATCTACCACCGGATATTCTTCCTTGTTGAATACGCTGGCCAGATGTGCCTCTGCCATAGCCATACCCACTGCCATACCCATTCCTGCACCAAGAGGTCCTGTAGTGGCCTCCACGCCTACCGTATGGCCGTACTCCGGATGTCCAGGAGTCTTAGAACCAACCTGGCGGAAGTTCATCAGATCCTCCTTTGTCAGATCTCCTACCTTAAACAGGTGAAGAAGGGAATAGAGAAGCATGGAGCCATGGCCGCCGGACAGGATAAATCGGTCTCTGTTGGCCCAGTCCGGATTGGACGGATTGTAGTTTAAATGATGCGCCCAAAGCTCATATCCAATCGGTGCGCAGCCCAGCGGAAGACCCGGATGACCGGAATTTGCCTTCTGAATCGCATCGGCAGCTAAAACTCTGACAGCGTTGATAGAGAGAGTATCAATCTGATTCATTTGTATAACCTCCTGAAAATTAATTTGGTTTTTAGGTATATTGTTTATTTCAGCCGGATGCTTCTGACAGTGTCCCCTCCGGTGAAAATAAGCTCGTTTTCCATTCTTCCCGCCCGCACAGCGGAAAATGTGAAATCAAATGAGCCGGAAAACCTGCATTTTCCAGACATATTATAGATCTCACACGAATTCTCATTATACAGAATTACCATATCCCCGTCAATATCTATCTCCTTATACTGGAAGCTTACCGGTTTGCTGAACTTCAGTTTTCCTCCTGCACTGTAGACGTCCAGCCTGTAATCAGACTCTCCTTCCGGATTCTCTACTATCACGCCTACATACTGGTCAGAATAGCAGACACTTTTCAGCTCTTCCTCCAGCTTGATATGAGCAGAAAGGGCGGGAGAAGTCTGGTTTTCCAGGGAAAAGAAACCAATCTGTCCATTTCCAAAGGCGCAGGCATGATCCTCGTCTAAAAAACGCACTCTTGGAATCACACTGTCTTTCATCTCTTCAAAGCCGCCTACCAGACGGTCCGGATAACTCTTTCCATATTCGGAAAAATTATAAAACGCTACCCTGTTTCCCATGATTCCGTCCTGCAGATATACATTAGACACCATGACCTGCGTGCCTTCCGGAGACAGGGAAACGTCCAGAAGATATCCGCTTTTTGACATGACTGTTTTAATAAGCCAGTCTAATTCGCTTCCGTCCTCCTTAAAAAAGGAAATATAGGAGGCTGTGCTGTCTTCTAACAGTACTGCCGTCACGCCGTGGGCTGAAATAGAGGCTCTCAGAATCGGCAGTGTGGTCTCTGCCTGGCCTCTCTGCCCTTCCTGATTACATATATACAGAGAATTTCCCTGCCTGTCCGCAATGACGGCATAGGATCCATTCACATAGCAGACAGGCGATTTCATCTGATAGCTGATTGACCAGACGATCTTTCCTCTGCTGTCGATATAGGAAGCTCCGTCCTTGGTATACTTTAATACGTTGCTTCCAAAAGCTTCATATCCGGCAAATCCGTTCTCACTGGCTGGAACCTGCTTTTCCCATGCCACACGGTAGCTCTCATACCGGCGTACATAAAGATAATAATAGAGCAATGCTGCTGCCGTCAAAATCAATGCTGCCAGAATGATAAAAATTCTGATTTTCTTCTTTCTGGTATGAGCCTCTGCCTTCCTGACGATCTCCTCCTCATCCAGACTGCGTCCGCCTCCCGGCTTCTGCCCGCCTGGGGAGCTTATCATCCGCTGACGCAGCTGCCTTTTTTTTCGCTCTCTGTCCATAGAGTCCATATTACCCATCTGCTTATCTCCCATTCTGTCAATCCTATCTTCGATTATACAACAGAATGTGGGAGATATCACTAAATTTTTTACTGCCTGAAGGGCAAATGAAACACTACTCCTCCACTAAATCCTTCATTTCTTCTGCTACAGGCACGTCTGCCGGAAGAATCAGCTTCTGTCCGGCTGTTACATGGTTCATATCCGCCATTTTGTTAAGAGCGCAGATGTCCTCCACATGGTTGACATTTCCATAGAGCTTAAAGCAGATTCCATACAGAGTCTCCCCATCCTCTACTGCATAGGTTCCCCCCGGCTTTTTATCTGTGACGGGAACGGACGCCTCCCTGGTTTCCTGAGGCTGAGTTTCCGGTTCCTTACTTTCCAGCTGCTGGATTTCCGGGTTTTCAGTTTCCTGGTTTTCTGGCTGCGTCTCTTCTGTCTCTGTATTCTGATCCGTCTCCTTAAAAAGCTCTGCCGTTTTTTCTGATTCTGGTTCCACCTTTATTATCTCTTCCCCCTTCTCG
Source organism: uncultured Clostridium sp. (assembly GCA_958442925.1). GTDB lineage: Bacteria > Bacillota > Clostridia > Lachnospirales > Lachnospiraceae > Otoolea. Next base: position 3,979 of record CAUCIO010000023.1, read on the forward strand.
CCTCCGGCGCTGCTTCCCACCAGGCGGTTTGACTCCTCCTCTGTTTTGGGGTAAATCCGTCCCTTGATCTCCTCCACTACAACAGGAACGCTCTCTTCCCTCTCTTCTGCGTCTGTTTCCCAGGATCTGGCTCCCTCTGGAAGTACAGAAACCAGCACAGACTCCATCTCCTGCATTTTCTGATAATTATTCATCATCGTCACGCCTCCGGCCAGGATCACCATGGACATGGTACTGCATAAAAGTCCCAGATTTCTGACTGTATGCCTCTGACTGACTGCCTCCTTTTTTCTGTCCTCCATCCGTTCCCTGAAATCCCGTATCACCCGGTCTCCTGCCCCGGATTCCACTCTTCTCACATCTTTCCGGCATATCATATAGTCCTGCATCATCTGGTTTTTGTCGTAATAAATGCTGTAGCCCTTCAGACGATAAAATCCATCGTCTGAGGTGATATAAACAGATTCATCTCCCTCCAGGCCGCTGTTTAAATACATCAGCTGATTTTTTTCACTGAAATACTGTCCGTGCTGCTTCCAGTAATTCAGCGGGCTCAGGGTACATCCCGGCGCGCCGCAGAGAAACCATCCCTGTACCGTCCGTCTGGGAAATGACTCTTCTATGCTCTGATAAGCCTTTTTCCAGGCCCCTTCCGTAAATTCTACCTTTTCTCCCTCAGCTGTCACATTCTCCATTTCCAGAGCTCCATCTACGAAAATAAACGGAATTCCTCCCTCTGTCCGCTCTGTTCCAAGCAGCAGACCTGCTCTCAGATCCTGCCCGCCGGAAGGAAAAAGACGTTTTAAATAGGTGCTCACATAATCTTCTATGTACAGCCTGACCGTGTCGTCTCTGTCTCCTATCTGCCTGATATTCTTCGGCAGCTTCGATAATGGTTCATATAAATCTCCCATTTGATTCACCCCGCTTATCTATTTCACACCGCAAAGGCCTGTCCGGCCGCGGCAGCTTTCTGCGGCAGTCTGACTCTTTTCAGCCTGCCGCCAGCTTCCATCCGGGCAATCATATCACAGAGCCTGTAAAAAACTTGTCAAATCAGCGCCGCATTATCCCAAAATTTTTCGACAATTCTTATACTTCTGCTGATACAGTCCGCCATTCTCATCACTACAGACAGGCGGACGCTCTGAAGCATCAGGGGATCGTAGCTGCTGCATCCCCCCACAATTCCGGTAATAAAAATATCTCCCACAGCCCCCAGCTCCTTGCTGACTCCCAAACCAGGTCTTAAAGATCCCTTTCCCAGCGTCAGATATCCTACGTGCTCTCTGTTTCCTACAGAGGCGTCCACTGCAACCACAAGGCAGTCGTGGTAGCAGTTTTTAATCAGACGGGCGTACTCTTCTAAATTCATGGCGTGAACCGGCCGCTCCAACGTCCCAAATACTGCTGCGCTGGAAATCTTCATGCCGCGAAGCTTATAGCCAATTAACGGCCCCAGGCTGTCTCCGGTGGAACGATCCGTTCCAATACAGAGAAATACTACTCCCTTTTTTCCCTGCCTCCTCTTTTCCTCCTCAATCATCTGATGAAGCTGTTTTGCAAAGTCCTCTGCCTTAAAGTTCCTGTCTGAATTAAAATAATAAATATTACGGCTGTCCTTTGCTGACATCCACTCTAACATTTTCATTCCATAACCGCCTGTCATTTTTCTTTCATCTATTTCCATTTCTCATTTCCATTTCTATTATAGGCAGAATGTGCCAGAAATATTCGGACATGCGGATCATAAAAGGAGAAGCCCCCGGGACTTCCCCTTTTTTCAGTTTATTTACTTTCTGACTGCCGGCCCTTCCCCGCTCTGTAAAGCGCTATCGCCTCGCTGATATTGGAAGCTTCACCTGACTCAATCAGGCTCTTCAGGCCGTCTATCTTCTCTACATTTAAAAATTCCCGTCCCAGATAGGATTCGTAGGTATCTGTCATGTACATCCGCTTCTCCTGGAGAATGGTGCTTACATACTTCAGCTGTCCTGCCGCGTCTTCATATTCCTCCTCCATGCGTTTTAGCTTTTCCCGGCTGTTTTCTGTAATTTCATCTGAAATAATCATCCGCGTCACATTTTCAAAGGAATTTAAGGCGTCCTTTTTCTTTTTCAGCATGTCGTCCATGTCCTGTTCCAGCTGAGAAATCTCGTCGTCAAACCGCTCCAGATTATACAGGGATTCATTCTTATCTCTCTTTACGGAAGAGGTAATAATGCGGATTTTCCTGTTGTTGGAGAGGATAATGTTTCGGATCTGCCGTCCCTCCCGAAGAGCCTGCTGATGACGCCCCCTGGTCATATTTCCCACAATCGTATAAAACCCTCCAAATACTATCACACAGGCAAAATAGATGAGAATCAGATACAGCGTCTTCTGCACTGGAAGCAGAGAATAAATTCCGCATGGAACGGCAAGAAAGCACACCAGCAGAGAAATCAGAAGCAGCATAGCCTCCTTAAATCCCCTGGTAAAATAGAGTGCATAGTAGAAACCGCTCTGGCAGAAGGACGGAACGTGTTCCTTTTGAAATAAGGTTTTCATCCTTACTCTCAGTTCTCTGTTGTGAAGATGAAGCTCTGATGTCTCCTCCTTAATCCGCTCCTTAATCCCCTGATTTTTGGCCTTTTCTCTTCTGGCCCTGGTCTTTTTAAGTCTGTCCTGGGCATTAGCAATCTCGCTGTCATAGCTTTTATTAATCTCTTCCCGTCTCCGCTTTACAGTGAGACTGATATTCTCCGCCACTGCCTTTTTCTCTGATTCAAGGGCCCTTAAGAGTCTTTCTTCCTCCTGCTTTGCCTGCTCTTCAGAACGCTCCAGATCAGAAAGCTCCAGGGCAATCTGCTTCGCATCTGACAAAAATCCCTTAAAATCTGTAATTGCCTGTGCCATATAGTTCCTCCCAAAAGAAGCCGCCGTCCCGGCTGGACTTCTCCCTTTTTCCCATTTCTGTTTATTCTTCCCTTATGCAGAAGTGCGCTTCTTCTAACGTCCGTTCCCTACTCCTCAATCACCTGAATTTCCAGGTAATCAAAGTCTATGGATTCTACAAAGCTGTCCTTTGAAAATCTCGTTTTGTCATGTCGCTTAAAATCCTCTATATTCGCGTCCAGCCAAATCGGCTGGCCCAGATCAAATTCATAGCAGACCTTCTCCATAGCGTCAAACACCATGGCAGTCCTGGACATGGTATAATCTCCATTGGCAATCACCGTGTCCCTCTGCATTCTGTTATCCTTCCACAATTTAGCCCAAAGCCGGAACATCTCCCGTCTCCCTTCTGTATCTGATCTCTATTCTGGCCCGCAGCCATTTTCTTATATCGTCTATTTTCGCATGAAGCCGCCGGTTTCGCAAGCCATATTTTAATCTATCTCACAGTGTTCACACTGGCCCGCTTCTATGGTATACTTGGTAAACAGTTTTTCTGTGGACAGAATACAGGATATATCAAACATGAAAGGAATACAGACCATGGCAAACGATTACAGAAACAAATTTGTTACCCCTGAAACGGCGGCAAAGGCAGTCCGTTCCGGAGACTGGGTCGATTACGGCTTTGGAGCCGGATTTCCGGAACTGATGGATAAGGCCCTGGCTGCAAGAAAAGAGGAGCTTAAGGATGTAAAAATCCGGGGAGGCCTTGTAATCCGCCCCAGAATTGAAGTAGCAGAGTGTGATCCGGAGCAGTCCGCCTTTACTTATTACAGCTGGCATATTGGCGATTATGAAAGAAAGCTGCAGAGCCGCAGGCTCTGCCAGTTTATCCCCATGATTCTCCGTTCCCTGCCTGAGCTTTACCGCAGGCATATCCGGGTAGACGTGGCCTTTGTCCCGGTTTCCAGGCCAGATGAAAAGGGATTCTGCGGCCTCGGCATCTCCAACTATGCGTGGAGAACTATTTTTGAGCAGGCCAGAACTGTTATTTTCGAAATCAATGAACGGCTTCCCCGGCTTCAGGGAGTGGACGGCTCCCATCGGGTCCACCTGTCAGAGGCTGACTATATTGTTGAGGGAGAGCACGAGCCGCTTCCCATCCGCACCTACCGGGAGCCGTCTGCCACTGACATCGAAATTGCGAAGCGTGTCGTAGAAGAAATTCCAGACGGGGCTGTTCTCTCTCTGGGTGTCGGCGGCATTCCTTTTACAGTGGCAAATATGCTGGCTGAATCGGATCGAAGGGACCTGGGATGCCATACAGGTACTATCAGCGACGCCTTTTTAGCGCTTCATAAAGCCGGAAAGCTGACTAACAGCCGAAAAGAGATAGACACCGGCTATTCCTCCTGGAATCTGGCTATGGGATCCGAGGAACTTTATCAGTGGCTGGACGAGGAGCCGGATCTGTTCCGCCCCGCTGATGTGGATTACATTCACTCCCCGGAACGTATCAGCCGTATGAAGAATGTCATCAGTATTAACGGCGGTGTAGAACTGGATCTGATGGGACAGGAAAATGCTGAATCTGCAGGCAGCCGCCAGCTCTCCGGAACAGGCGGACAGCTTGATTTTCTGGAAGGCGCATTCCGCTCTGAAGGCGGAAAAGGCTTCATCTGCCTGGCTTCCACCCACAGGAAAAAAGACGGCACCCTGAAATCCAACATAGTCCCGTTCATTCCAGGCGGCAGCACCGTCTCTGCTCCGCGAACCATGATTCAATATGCAGCCACTGAGTTCGGCGTGGCCAGGCTTTCAGGGCTTTCCCTGAGAGAACGGGCAGAGGCCATGGCTTCCATCGCCCATCCAGACTTCAGGGAAGAGCTTCTTAAATACGCGGCAGAACACTTTGCATAGCATCAGGCGCTTCATCAGCTGACATAGTCCGTCATACAGGAAACATCTTTTTTTGTATGTGACATAAGGAATAGTAAAAAGGGGATTTTCCCAAGACCTTCATATTACATTGAAGTCCGGAAAATCCCCTCTTTTATATTTTTTTATTCCTGGCTGCCCGTTTTACAGTCTCTTTAAAAGCTCTGCTCTGGCCTCCTCATAGCCTGGTTTTCCAAGCAGTGCAAACATGTTTTTCTTATAGCTTTCTACACCCGGCTGGTTAAACGGATTTACTCCCAGCAGGTAACCGCTGATTCCGCAGGCAAACTCAAAGAAATAGAACAGTTCTCCTAAGCAGAACTCATTCTGCTCTGGAATATTAACCAGAAGGTTCGGCACGTTTCCATCTGTATGAGCTAAAATAGTTCCGTTCATTGCGCTCTTATTTACGAAATCCACGCTTTTTCCAGCCAGATAGTTCATACCGTCTGTGTCTGCATCCTCTTCTTCCAGAAGAACCTCTGCCGGAGAATTTTCTACATTCAACACAGTTTCAAACATAATCCTGGACCCGTCCTGAATAAACTGTCCCATAGAGTGAAGATCTGTTGTCAGATCTACTGCCGCCGGGAAAATACCTCTCTGATCCTTTCCCTCGCTCTCTCCGTAAAGCTGCTTCCACCACTCGGAAACATAATGAAGACTTGGCTCGTAATTAGCCACAATCTCTACCTGTTTTCCTTTTCTCAGAAGAATATTTCTAACTGCTGCGTAAAGTAAGGCGCCGTTTTCCTCATAAGGCAGCTCAAGAGCTTTCTTTCTTCCATTGGCAGCTCCCTCCATCAGCTTATCAATATCTGCTCCGCTGACTGCAATTGGAAGCAGGCCTACTGCTGTAAGCACAGAAAACCGTCCGCCTACGTCATCCGGAACTACGAAGGATTCATATCCCTCCTCATTTGCCAGATTTTTCAGTGCTCCCTTCGCACGGTCTGTGGTGGCATAAATTCTCTTATTAGCCTCCTCTTTTCCGTACTTCTCAATCAGCATTTTCTTAAATACGCGGAATGCGATAGCCGGTTCTGTCGTCGTTCCTGACTTGGAAATAATGTTGACAGAGAAATCTTTTCCTTCTAAAACATCCTTCAGATCCTGAATATACTTGCTGCTGATGCTGTTTCCTACAAAATAAATCTCAGGAGTCTTTCTCTTGCCCTTCGGAAGCATGTTATAGAAGCTGTGGTTTAAAAATTCAATGGCAGCTCTTGCTCCTAAATAGGATCCGCCGATTCCCACTACTAAAAGCACATCTGAATCACTCTGAATCTTCTCAGCTGCCTTTTTAATTCTGGCAAACTCTTCTTTATCATAATCAACCGGCAGATCAATCCAGCCTAAAAAGTCATTTCCTGCTCCTGCCTTGCCAACAAGTACGTCCTTGGCGCACATGACTGCGCTTTTCATGTTTTCCAGTTCCTCTGCCCTTACAAAGGAAGCTGCCTTGGAATAATCAAATGCCACTTCTCTGCCCATCTTATGTTCTCTCCTTTTCTTCTGTGCCTGAGTATGCTGCACGGGTTTTGCATCAGTATATCAAGGGTTCTACGCCTTTTGTACACTGGCGCTGTCTTTATTATAACAATCTGTTATAAATTTATCAACCTTGTTCTGATGCCGCCTTATGATTCTGCTGACAGATACTGGCGCAGCAGTTCTCCCAGCGCCCTCATCTCTTCTGGATTCAGGTTCTTCGTCCATTCCTCCTGGTGCTTGGAGCGTTCCCTGCTGGCTGCTATCTGTTCGAGACTGTGCTTTAAATAATCAATATCCCGGAGCCCCTCTCCAGATGATTCCTGGGCTGACGGTACATTCTTGGAATCCTCTTTCTTATTTTGAAGAAGCGCATTTTTCTCCTCAATCATAGCTGCCGTCTTCTGTCCTCTTCCTGCTCTTTCTGATTTCAGACGCTTTAAGCCTGTCGTCCTGTCCAGCTTTTTTGCAGTAAACAGAGGATTTTTATTTTCTGACTCGCGCCGTCTTTCCGGAATGGCAACTGCCTCTTGAATTAAGCCGTCCCTAACTGCATTTTCGCGGATAATCGCTTCCCGCTCATTTAATTCGTCTGTACCTGCCTCTCTGAGCGGCAGACATCTGGCAGAATCCTGACGTCTCTCCTCCTGTCCTGCACCAGTTCTAATCGCCCGGACAAGCACAGAATTATCTGTATATTCTAAAAGCGCATTAGCCAGACGCTGCTGTTTCAGTCCGATGCTGAAGCTGCTGTCTAAGAAGGCCAGAGCCAGTCCAAGAAAAGCTCCTGCTGACGCATAAAGTACAACATAGTAGGAATCCAGTCTGTACCAGTAAGCGGCAAAGGAAGCCGCTCCCCCTGTCATAATTCCTAAAATCGTCATCTGAGCCGACAGGTTATTCCAGCTGTTGAGAGAAATCCTCATAAAACGAAATCCATACATCTGCCGTTCCAGATAAGCTTCCGTGTTTACAATACTCTGGTTCAGCCGGCAAATAGTCTCCAGCTTCTGCTTCAAAGCCTTCAGATTCCTGTTTTTTGTCATTGCCATGTTATCCGTCTCACGGATTAATCGTTTGTAGAGGCTGCGCGTAATAAATTTACTGGCTGCTCCAATGGCTCCAATCACTGCCAGCGCATATAAGGCTTTTCCTGTTTGTAACATTTCCAGCATAAAAAGCTCCCCTTTCTTTTCCAGATTTTTCCAGATGGCTTTTATTATAGCCGCCCGATTTGTCTTTGAAAAGGTGGTGAAGCCTAAAATCGATCGTCAAATTCCCTTATAAAACAAGGGAATTTCTGGATTTTTTCCGCTTTTCAGACCAATTTTCATCGAATTTTCTGCTATAAAGACGGATCTCGTCGATCGCGTTCCTGTATTTCCGAATACTGCTTCCATCAGCGTGAAATACTGCTAGTTCATACGGCTTGCCATCTCTAAAATCAGATTCACAGAATGACGAATAGCCTGAGCCTCAAATTCTGCATAATCCATACCTGCGCTGTCATCTGCCTTGTCAGAAATAGCACGGATTACCAGATATGGAATACCGTTTAAGTATGCCGCCTGAGCAATAGCAGCCCCCTCCATTTCTGTACAGCTGGCACCAAACTCTTCTGCCAGCCATTTTTTCTTCTCCCGGTTGGAAATAAACTGGTCTCCGCTGACTACCCGCCCTTTGAACGCCTGAATATCAGGATTTACCGTTTCATTACAGGATAACGCCAGGGAGCAAAGCGCCTCATCTGCTTTAAAGGCAAAGGTATCTACCCGTGGAATCTGTCCCTTCGGGTAACCAAAGCCAGAAGCATCCACATCGTGCTGTACCGTATCTGTAGAAATGACAATATCCCCTATATTGATCTCATTTTTCAGAGAACCTGCAATTCCTGTATTAATCACCGCATCTGCCTGGAAACGATCCACAAGAATCTGTGTACACATTCCAGCATTTACCTTGCCGATACCCGATCTCACTACAACTGCATCCTGCCCGCACAGCTTTCCCACATAAAACTCCATTCCTGCTGCCCTTGTAACCTGCACCTGCGTCATTTTTTCTTTAATTTTTGCAACCTCTTCGTCCATTGCTCCTATAATTCCAAGCATATTTCTGCCTCCTGTTCACTTTTTTATTCCTTCTGACATTATAGAAGATCTCCCGGTTCTTGACAATTCTTTTTGTAAAAGGTTATAATCTGCTGGCAGCATCAGTATTCAAAACATTCTATTTTATTAATTTATGACGTTATTTTATAAGGAGGAGCCATCCATGCTTTTTAAAACCTTCGGCGTCTGTTCCAGCGCCATTGAATTTGATGTTAAAAACAATAAAGTAACAAACGTACATTTTATCGGAGGATGCTCTGGAAACACCCAGGGAGTGGCGCGCCTGATCGAGGGAATGGATATTGATGAAGCCATTTCCCGTATTGACGGCATTCACTGCGGTGCCCGCCCTACCTCCTGTCCGGATCAGCTGGCTCGCGCTTTAAAGCAGTACAAAGCCAGCCTGTAGCGTCTGTCTGAGTTTCTCAGTGTTAATTTTACGGAGGCAATACTATGAAAAAAATCGTTTTGACCGGCGGCGGAACTGCCGGCCATGTCACTCCAAATCTGGCTCTCCTTCCTTCTCTTCGCAAGGAAGAATTTGAAATTCATTATATCGGCTCCTATAATGGCATCGAACGGCGTCTGATTGAAGATGCCGGAATCTCCTATGACGGAATTTCCTCCGGAAAACTCCGCCGATATTTTGACATTAAAAATTTCTCGGATCCGCTCCGTGTTCTGAAGGGATATGGACAGGCAAAACGACTGATGAAACAGTACCAGCCTGATATTGTTTTTTCAAAAGGCGGCTTTGTCTCTGTTCCCGTCGTGCTGGCGGCAAAACATTATAAGATTCCCGTTATTATCCATGAATCGGATATGACGCCGGGTCTGGCTAATAAAATCTGTATTCCAGCTGCACAAAAGGTGTGCTGTAATTTTCCTGAAACTTTAAATTACCTTCCCAAAGATAAGGCTGTACTCTCCGGTTCACCGATTCGTGAGGAGCTGCTGACCGGTGATCGTCTTTCTGGTCTGCAGTACGCCGGTCTGTCCGCAAACCGGCCTGTCATCCTTGTCATCGGAGGAAGCCTTGGTTCTGTTACTGTCAACCACGCAGTGCGCAGTATTCTGCCGAAGCTCCTCTCTCAGTTTCAGGTAATACATATCTGCGGAAAGGGCAATCTGGACGAAAGCCTGATTGGCACTTCCGGCTACGTACAGTACGAGTATGTAGACAAGCCTCTCCGCCATCTGTTCGCTGCCGCTGATCTGATTATTTCCAGAGCCGGCGCAAACTCTATCTGTGAAATTCTGGCCCTCAGAAAGCCAAATATTCTGATTCCTCTTTCTGCCGCTGCGAGCCGCGGAGATCAGATTTTAAATGCAAATTCATTTGCAAAACAGGGATTCAGCACAGTTTTGGAGGAAGAAGTTCTCACTTCCGATACTCTGTACCAGGCTGTCTCTGAAACCTACAAAAAGCGCATATCCTTTATTGAGACAATGGAGAAAAGTACATTAAACAATGCAGTAGAAACGATTATGGATCTGATCCGTCAATGTGCAAAATCATAAAAACAGAAAGCCTGTTCTTTTACTGAAGTTTTATGCGGAGAATCCTTCTCACCGGATTCTCCGCTTTTTTATCTCTTTTCTGAATTTTAGGACTCCAGTTCTGCTTTCAGCATACTGCTGACTTTGGCTAATTCTTCTGGCTCCGCTTTTCCAGGTTCCCATGTAACCATTGAGGGGCCGTCTTCATAGCGCGGAATAATATGAGCATGAAAATGAAATACTGTCTGTCCTGCCGCCTCGCCGTTATTCTGAACTACGTTAAATCCGGCGCAGCCTATCGCTTTTTTCATTGCGCCGCCAATTTTTCCAGCCAACGGAAGCACCTTAGCAGCCGTCTTCTCATCTAATTGACACAAATCCTGATAATGTTCCTTAGGAAGGATCAAGGCATGTCCCTTTGATGCCGGGCCAAGATCCAGAATAACTCTAAAATCCTCATCCTCATAAACCGTAGACGCCGGAATTTCTCCATTTGCTATCTTACAAAAAATACAGTCTTTTTCTTTCATTTACACTTCCCCTTTTCTTTTTTTATTTTTAAATTTCTTACTTTACTCTTTTATCTGTGTCTCCTGCTTCTGGAAACCCACGCATGAAAAGGTATCCCAAGGAGCATTCCTGTCACCAGGCCTCCTACATGAGCCGCATTATTTACCCCTGTGCTGCTGAAACCAAGGTACAGGGAAAGGGCTGCCATAAGCACCAGCTGTCTGCTGTTAATATCATCCACCCTGCCCCTGTTTCTGTAAACAATCCATATCAGTCCGCCTATTACGCCAAAAATGGCTCCTGATGCCCCTGCCGACATCGTAAACAGTTCTCCCGATTTTAAGTAGAACTGCAGAGAAATCAGGTTCGCTCCTATTCCGCATAGAAGGTAAAACAGCAGGTATTTTACGTGTCCCAGGTAATACTCCAGCCTCTCTCCCAATACAAAGAGAACCAGCATATTGTTGAGCAGATGACGAATATCAAAATGAAGAAACATTGAAGTAAACAGTCTGTAATATTCTCCCTTCTCTGCCACAAGCAGAGGAATAACTGTTCCTTTTTCAAATACAGCATTTCCGCTGATGACAAATCCGAAAAAATCCGGAATCAGAAAAAGAATTATGTTAATGATAATCAGCACTGTGTTAACAGATGAAACTTTTTTAAATTGATCCATAGCAATCTCTGTCCTCTTCCTGCCAGACAATCTTATTAAACATCTTTAATGACGATAATTATATCATATATTGACTGCCTGTTCCAGATTGTTCAGAGAAACAGTTAAAAAAGAGCTGTTTTTTCTTTTTATGTAAATTCCCGAAAGCGGTAACTCAAACCTGCGATTTGGATACTGTCCCCTTCTTTCACGCTGACTGTTTCATTTGCCTCCAGCTTATAACCGTTTACCACTGTTCCATTGGTGGAATTCATATCTGTAAAAATATATACCTTCTCTTTCTGATCAATTCTTAAATGCATCCTGCTGACCGTAGGATAGTCCAAAATAAAATCATTCATTTCCCTATGCTTTCCTATCAAAAAAGGAACATATGGAATTTCTATATCACCTCTGTCCTTCGATAAGCTTTCCAGAGCCGCACAGCGCTTCTCTTTTTCTGCAGTTCCTGTTAAAAGCTGAGTATTCCTGTCTTCCCATAACGGCTCTTCTGGAGAAGTATCATCATCCAGAGCCTGAAATAAAATGTTCAGTTCTTCCTTCTCCCCTTTTTCCCTTTTTCCCTGTCTGACAATACCTGTTTCTTCCATCCTTCTATATCGTTTTTCATCCGCTTCGAACGGCTGCTCTATATTCCTCCCCATCTCATTTTCTTCCTCGTATTTTGAAGCAGTAAACATCTGAACTATTGTCAAAATCAGGTATCCTCCTGCCGCAGCAAATACTGGGAGAGCCCCGTACTCTCTTATCCCAGCTTCTCCCAGAAAAAAATAGACCGATGCTTCTGCTATAAAAAGCAGACACAGTATTTTTAAAATACCAAAAGAATTCTCTTTTTTCTCTGTTTTTTTTTCTAAAACAGACTCCTCGAATTCACTGCAGACAGGTAAATTGGCTTCTGGCTCCTCCCATCTGCTGTCAGGCTCCTCCTGCAGACGAGCTGTTTCCTGTTTCTTCTGCCATATATCCTCATCCTGAGGCTTCTCTTTTTGTTTCCACTCTGTCTTCCCATTTTCAATACTGGCAAGATATCTCATCAAATCTCCCATTCCATAATTTTCTTTCAGGCTTTCATGATAAAGCCCATATGCCAGTACCACGCTTTTGTGATCCTGGTGATCTACCTTCTCCAGAATATACTGCAAAAGCTCTGTAAATGCCCCCGGAAATCCCCTGCTATAGCCTGGAAGAATACAGAAAAAGACAGAAAATGGTTCTGGCTCCACATAAATAAATTCCGGTTCCAGAAGTATCTGTTCTTCCTTCAAAAGAAATTCCTCTATCCTGCTTAAAACTCTGGCTGTGGAAAGCAAAATTTCTTTTATTTCTTCATACGAAATCAGTCTTCCCTCTAAAAGTCTCGATAACGGCTGTTTTGATGTAATCTCATAATAAAATTCCAGTCCTGCTTCTGTTATCTTCTGCCTGAATTTTAACAGCCCCTCAATTGTATTTCCAGAAAGCATTCTGCTTTCATAGCATTCCGAGTCATTGTTTAAAGCCTCAATGATCATATAATTGTGATTCATTTCTCTGCAGTAGCCAGCTTTTACTGTTCCCATTTTCCCTCCTTCCGCAGCTATCCTGCTGTATTTCGCTCTGCTTTCAATAACCTATATTCCTCCTGCGCGTACCATTCGTAAAAAACGCTCTGGCTCAAACAGTCTCATCTGCACATTCCCGCCTGCTTTCCCATCTCTGCAGCTAAAACTGCCTGTCAGAACATTTCCTCTTTTTACAATTTCAATACGTCCGCCACTGCATCGATAATAAGAATTCAGCGCTCGATTAGCCCAGTTCCTGCTCGCCTCTACTGTATCAGGTTCCGCTCTTTCCGTTTGAATCTGTTCTAATGCATCCATCAAAATCAGCATTCCTGTATTTCTCTCATGTACATAAAATCCCTGTAAAATCAAAGCTCCGCATACAAAAAGAACCAGCGCCATCACAAAGGATGCTTCCACTGTAATCGCAGCGTCTTTCCTTTTTTCCCATAGGGACGGCTGACTTTGTGGCTGTTCTCTTTTTATCTCTTTCATATGCTTCCTCTCCCTTTTTCACTTATATCCCTTTTATCAAACTGCCCCTGACTGAAAAGCTGCCAAAATTACAGCTGCAGGAACCAGAAACGGCAAAAAAGGCAGTCTCACATTCTTTATCTTCTTTTTTTCGAACATCCCCCATATAATCATCCCCATTCCCCAAAAGCTGCAAAGCAGCAAACCAGAAAACAGCAGCGCCACATTATCCCAAAATCCCAAATACATCCCTGAAACCAGAAAGAAAAATCCGTCGCCTTGTCCTATCGCCCCTTTTGTAGCCTTTGATAATACAAGAAGTACAATGCCTGGAATGAGTGCAGCTCCCCTCATGGCCAGCCATAGATAGGCCTCATTCATATCAGCCCAGTCTAAAAGTATCATATAATATCCTGCTGTCCACGCAGCTGCTACAGATGCGGCTGCCCACAAAAATAAAACTGAAATTTTTTTCTCCCTGAAATCTTCCCATGCACATGCACATAAAAAAGCTGCAAACACTAGCTTCACCTCTCTCTTCCTCCTCCACAATACGAACATGCGCCTAAATACTTCACCTCTCTTAGAGGAACTTCTCTCACATAGCTTACCACAGACGGACAGTCTGTACTGCTGTGATAGCTGGAACCATTGGGCATAATATAAACGAGCCCTCCGTTTTCTCCACTGCCGCAGACGCTGCAGGCGTAATATTTTCCTCCTGAATGGCTGCGAAGCTCCTCCACTGTATCATATGACACAGCCGTAAAATCATTTGTAAGATAGTGACAGTTTCTTGAGCAGTGATACCGCCCCATAGAAGAGCCGATATATACCATTTCTTCACTGCTGCCTTTATTCTCATCCACTGTCCCTCTGTCTCCTTCGCTTCCTATCCAGGCTCTTCTGACAGACTGGGAAACAGAAGAAATTCCCTTTACCCGAAGGATTGGAAAAGGAAGCTTAAGGCGGTATTCTGCTGTCAGTTTAATATTCTCCCCGTCTTCCATCATTTCCGCCTGTGATATAACCAGTTCCTCCAGCTTCCCCTTACCTGCTGCCTCAAAAATCTTCTCCTTCAGATAAGTTTTCACTGCCAGCCCTGCAAGAAAGTCAGGCAGTTCTCCCGCCCAGTTCTCCTTTTTTTCAAGCACTCCATCGTCTCCGCAATCCAGACGGTACAGAATATATCCATACTGACTCAAGTCTCTGGCAGCTGTTTCCAGAACTGTCTGTACCTTCTGCCGGGTTCTTAACATCTCCATGGGCATCATCATACAGATTGAAAAAAATATCAATAATGTAAGGCTGAAAGCAGCCTCCACGGTGAGTACTGCATCCAGTCTCTTCATCTTCCAGTTTTTCATCTTCTTTTTTAAGGCCACTCTCCACACCCCTTCCCCATACTCTGCACGCCTGGATTGGCAGTTTTGATCTGTCAGCCAATGTACCTGGAGAGGGCTTTTAAACATACAGAGTGGAAAGAGGTGTGGAGAATGGCCTTTTTCTGTGTAAATCTCTCAGCAAATATCAGTATCTATACCGGGAATTTTTTCTGATATCAAAGGCAGCGCCAGCAGCTGTACACTCAATATCCATTCCTACTGCACACTGTTTCACACGAAAGTTCTTCTGCTTTCTGGACAGATTATACTGTATCATATCCAGCATCCTTTCATTTCTCTGTGCCTGATCCTGAATCAGAAAAAAGCCTTTTAAATACTGGCCGTAATCTAAACCAGTTTTTCCACTGAAATCATGAATTTCTTCCTGGTTATCCACAAAACGAAACAATTCTTCCAAGTCCAGCTTCCAATCACTGCTGTTCTTCATCAAAGGAATCTTTTCTCCTCTCAGAAGAATTCTTACATCCTCTACTGCTTCTGCAAATGCCCATACTCCCATAATAAAAAACGCCACAATATCTGTAAGAGGCGTAACAGAAGCAGCGCCAGTAAGAGAAGCGGCCAAAAGTCTGGCTTCGCTTCTTTTCTCTCTGTCCCCTAAAATATGAAGCAGGTTCATTCCTTCCCTCACTCCTACCAGTTTTTTCACCATCTGGTGAAGATTATCTCGGTCCCTCTTTTTTCCATTTAAGAGATATTCCTGTTCATAGAAAAGACCATCTCTGTCTTTTCCTTCCTGTTCTGGTTGAAATTTCAAAAAATGTGCTGCCGCATACTCACTGATTAAAGCCCGTTCTGCCAATTCTCCAGCTTCTGACAGGCGAATTCCTATCTCATATCCGTCGCTTCCCCCAGAAGGAAAATCCAGCATATCTATCTTTTTGACAGATGGCTTTACTCCCTCAGTAAGCGTTAAATCCAGCAGATCCTTTGATGCCATTTTGCTGATTCTCTCCAGAAGATTCAGGCGTTTTTTATCTGCAATCCCTTTCTCATAAGAAGGAGAGGGGATCTGGCAACGGCTAAATACAGAAAGCACGTCATCCCACAGTTCTTCTTCATCCAGCTCGTCATCATCGTCATCTGATTCCCAGTTATCAATATACTCCTGAGTTTCTTCCGCCATCTCTATAGCAGCATCCACAATCCCCCTGTTCTCCATTGTCAGCGCCCTGATTCTCTCTACCTCTCCTCTCCGTTCCCCCTCCTTATCTGTGTAGGAACGATATGAATCAATCTGGCTTTTAATAAGCTCCCACGCCTTTTCCCCTATATTTTCCTTTTGTTGTTCCGCATCCTGTTCAGACGCGTCAAGCTCCGCTTCCAAAAGAGCTGCCGCCTTATTATATTTTTCTGTCAGAACCGGCATCCTCTCCATCTCACCAGCCAGTTTCTTCCCTGTCTTAATAAACTGTCTGCCCTGACAGCCTTCCAGCTCTCGTTTTCCCTCCTCCACATATTTTTTCTGTTTTTCCAGCGACTCGCGGATATTCTCCAACGCCTCCTCCAGCCGAAACACATGATCTGAGTTAATCTGATAAGCAGTTTTTACTGCAGCAATTCCATCTGCTGAACGTATTGTCTCAGCCAGTTCCTTTAAATCCATGTCATTTCCACGTTCTGTCCAAACTCCATATTGCATATAATCCAGAATTTCTCTCTCCAATGGCTCTCCGTTCTCATCAGTTGCCATATACACGTCTGCTACTGTCAGTTTCTTTTTCTTCATTCCATATACTGTATCAGAAGAAAGATACTGATCCAGATATTCGGAGAGCTCCTGCTCCAGTTCCTCTTTCCTGCCTGTTTCCAGGAAAAAAATGTGATACATTTCCCAGGCCTCCCTGTGATATTTACTCATCAGGGAGTCCAGAGAAGAATTTAACGCTGTCTGCAGATACCAGCCAGAACCTGCCATTCTCGCCGACTGAAGAAGCGCACACATCAGTGAAACGATACAGATTAAAATCATACTCAGAAAGACTGTCACGCTGGCCTGGAGCTGTTCTGTTTCAGTCTTTCTCTGCCTTCTAACTGTACACCTCCTTTGACTGACTGTTGATCTGCTTAAATATTGTCTCCAAAAGCTTGTTAATCTGGTTTTTGAAAATAATAACAAGACCGATCAATACCACCATAAAATCCAGTACCTGCCCCGGAATGCTTGAAAATACTTGTTTTATCTTTC
>CAUCIO010000024.1 GCA_958442925.1 uncultured Clostridium sp.
TTTTCTTTTATCCTTTTTCCGTATCCTACTTCAATTCTCCTACAGGAGGATTCATGCTAATCGACAAATCCTCTCCCAGCAAGCGAAGCGTAATAAATGCATCTTCTGTTTTCCATTTCCAGTTCTGGCTTCCACCTTCTGAAGATGTACCGTCAAACTCCGGTTCCTGACCCACAAATTCTGTCAGGCTTTTCACCCATTTTTCTGTCCTGTCCTGACAGTCTTCTCCATCCGGCCGAAACTTAACCGATACAGACGACACGGTTTTATCCTGCTCACAGGTTGTATACAGAGACGCCTCATCCTCTCCCAGAACGATCTGGTAGATGCGGCCAATATAAAAGCCTTTGTCTTCTGTCCAGTTTTCCTCGCCGCCTCCAAACAGGTCCTTTACGTCCTCATCGCTCTTTCCAAGGAATTCCACAAGCTCTTTAAGTTCAGCTGTCTGGTCAGCCATCTCCTGCTGAACCTCCGTGTTTTCCTTTCCTGTGTCCGGCGGTTCTGAACTGCAGCCTGTTAACAGAGCTGCAGACAGAACCATGGCAGAAAGGAGCATTCTTTCCTTTCTCATAGACACCTCCCTAGTAGTTAATTCCATTCACCGCCAGAACTCCGTCCCTCACGCCGAAGTTGACATTGGCTGAACCTCCGTCAGAGATGGAAAATCCCGCCATACTGGGCTGCATATTTTCTGTGTCCGCATTGGCAACTGAGTTCATCAGCCCTTCCGTGAAAACTGCATCGGCTCCCAGAGCAATAAAATCTTCCCTTGTTTTCACTTCATTCGCATTTTCAATATCCACATAGACAGGGAACGCCGTCAGATCAGCCAGTGCTTCCAGATCCTTAGCTGCCACTGCCTCTTTAATCTTATCTGCAAACTCTGCCGCCGCCTTGCTGTCCACCGCGAAATTATCCTCGTATCCGTCAGCTGTCTTTTGAGCTTCTGCAGGTGTTTTTCCGCCTGTTTTTTCCTCTGTTTTCTCTTCTGTCTGTTTCTCTCCATCCTCCTTTGCATCTTCAGAAACCGTTTCCTTCTCTGTGTCCTCTCCCTCTGCATCAGACTCTTCCAGGCTCTCCGCCGGTTCCAGCTCTGTCATCTCAGCTGTTTCGAGCGTCTCCTGAGCCGCTGTAGTCTCCTCTGGCTTTCCCTTTCCTCCGCAGCCTGTCACAGCAAACGCTGCCGCTGTAACAGACACCAGTACTGCCGCTAAAGTAAGATTTGTTTTTTTCATAATGTTATCCTCCGCTTTTCTTTATTTTTCTGCCTTCTATGGCAGAATTTCAAATTCTATCTCACCGGACGAACCGGGTGCGATCTCATATTTTTCAAAGACAATAACAGGATTTCCAGTTTCATTGACATAGAATTTTGCATCCTCTGTAATTCCGGAAAATCCGCCTTCCTCCTCTGTCCAGAAAATCTCTCCAGCTTCTTTTCTCTGGCTGAGCTGCTGTCTGATACTTTCATTGGCAGCGGCAATATAGTCTGTTCCGAGGAAATCGGCAAGGGATACCATCTTTCCAGTGTTCACATCAATGTTGTAATATCTGGACTCGCTGTAAGCAGTGCTCCAGTTTTCCGTTCCCCGCACAATAAAGGAGAGGTACTGATCAGTCTGAGATTTGATCTCATAACCTACGTTAATCTGAATCTTGTGAGCTTTCCACTCTTCCTCTGTTCCGCCTGTATCAAGAAACGCTTTTCTGTACTCCTCCGCCCGTTTTACTGCCTCGTCTGCATACTGCCTGCAGAGGTCGTAAATCTGCTGGTTGACTTCATCCACCTGAATTCCTGTCTCTGTCTGAATCATGTCGATAGTCGGAACCTCCACTGCAATTCCGATTCCATCCTTTTCTGTCTCATAGTTTCTAAATGTCAGCACCCTGGCCAGAGTTCCAATCACCGGAAGCTGTGCAGCCTCCTCGGCAAAAGCGGTGCTGGTGTTTAAAGCTGCCGTAAAAGCGACGCATACAGCTGCTGCAGCTGCCGCCGTGTTCCGGATCCACCTCTTTCTGCGGTTCAGCTGAATTACTTTTTCCCTGGCTCTTGATTTTTCTATCTCCTGCTCTACTCTGCGATGCAGCTCCTCCGGAATTTTTATATTATCATAATCCTGTTTTCTATCTGCTAACCGGCTCATTCGTCCACCTCCTGGATCGATTCCTTTAGACTTTTAAGGCCTCTGTAAAGTTTTGTCTTGACTGTACTCAAATTAATTCCTGTAATCTCCGAAATTTCCTTTAACGACAATTCTTCAAAAAATCTGAGTTTTATGATTTGCTGTGTATCTTCCTCCAGCTCCTCTAACTCTCTGGCAACGTCTTCTCCTGGTTCATATCCCCGCTCTTCGTATATTTCTTCTGTGCCGGGATAGTCTTCTGACAGCAGGATTTTCTTTCTCTGCCTCATAATATTGATACTTTCATTAATTAAAATTCTATAAAACCACGTCCGGACGGCTTCTGCATTTTTAAGATTTCTGTAGGACTCCAATGCCTTGCAGACTGTATTCTGAACTGCATCCAAAGCGTCTTCTTCATTTTTAACGTAGCTGTACGCCACCCGGTAAAATCGGTTTTGGTTTTCAGTGATGTAGCTGATCAGCGTTTCGTATAATGTCTCTTTCATGGGGTACCTCTCTATCTGCAGCTCAGCCGCTGCACTCATTCTTTCCTGCGCTCCTTTCCGTCACTGCAGTGTTCTTTTTTCTTTCTATCTATTAGACTGTTTTCTGCCGCGAAAAGTTTCAAACAGGAACATAAAATTTCCAGAGAGTAAAAAAACAGGCCCCGGCAGAGATATTCTCCCTGCCGGAGCCTGTTTTTTATATTCAAGATTACTGCTCTCTGATCTCGCTGTGGAACTCCTGTAAGGACTTCACACCCAGATGTCCGTTCTTCTTAATCGTTCTGAGAGCCTGAACAGTAGCTTTCGCTGCTGCCATATTGGTAAAGTAAGGAATCTTGCCCTTAACGGCTGCCTTTCTGATGTAGCTGTCGTCTCCCATACCCTTTCTGTCCAGAGGAGTATTAATAATAATATCCACCTCTCTGTTCGTAATCTTGTCCAGGATGTTCGGACGGCCCTCATCAATCTTGGCTACCTTCTTGGCCGGAAGTCCTGCTGCCACCATAATGTCGCAGGTTCTTCCTGTTCCCATCAGTTCAAATCCGCACTCATGGAAGCCGTTAGCAACCTCGATAAGCTCTGCCTTGTCCTTGTCGTTGACACTTAACAGAACCGTCCCCTTAGCCGGGAGTCTTGTCTGAGTTGCCTCCTGAGCCTTGTAAATTGCCTCGCCTACATTAGCGGACATACCGAGAACCTCTCCTGTGGAGCGCATCTCCGGTCCTAATACCGGGTCAACCTCCGGGAACATCTTGAACGGGAATACAGGCATCTTCACGCCGTAGTGAGGAATCTTCTTCTCCTTTAACTCCGGAACTGGTGACGGACGTCCTGTCAGGTAGGATGTCATGATATCAGTAGCCAGCTTCACCATCTTAATGTTGCACACCTTGGATACAAGCGGCACAGTTCTGGATGCTCTCGGATTTGCCTCCAGTACGTAAACCTCGCCGTCCTCGATGGCATACTGCATGTTCATCAGACCTACTACGTGCATCTCCTTTGCGATTCTGCTGGTGTAGTCCTTGATGGTCTCTACCTGGTCAAGAGTCAGGTTTCTGGACGGAAGGATACATGCAGAGTCTCCGGAGTGGATTCCTGCCAGCTCAATGTGCTCCATAACAGCCGGAACGAATACGTTCTCGCCGTCGCTGATAGCGTCTGCCTCACACTCAGTCGCATGGTGGAGGAAACGGTCAATCAGAATCGGGCGATCCGGTGTCACGCCTACTGCCTGCTGCATATAGAAGGACAGCGCGTTGTCATCATGAACAACCTCCATACCGCGTCCGCCTAATACATAGGAAGGACGAACCATAACCGGATATCCAATCTTGTTGGCAATGGCAAGAGCCTCGTCTACATTGACAGCCATGCCTGACTCAGGCATGGGAATATTTAACTTATCCATCATCTCGCGGAATAAATCTCTGTCCTCTGCCATGTCGATGGTCTCCGGTGTGGTTCCCAGGATGTTTACGCCGTATTTCTTAAGATCAGCTGCCAGGTTTAACGGAGTCTGTCCACCGAACTGAGCAATTACGCCAAGCGGTTTTTCCTTATGGTAGATGCTTAATACATCCTCCAGTGTCAGCGGCTCAAAATACAGCTTGTCAGAGGTATCGTAGTCTGTAGATACTGTCTCCGGGTTGCAGTTTACGATAATAGTCTCAAATCCCAGCTCCTTCAGGGCTAAGGCAGCATGTACACAGCAGTAGTCAAACTCAATACCCTGGCCGATACGGTTGGGGCCGCCGCCGAGAATCATAATCTTCTTATTGTCTGTACACGGGCTCTGATCCTTAATGTGGTAGCTGGAGTAGTAGTATGCAGAATCCTCTGTTCCGCTTACGTGTACGCCTTCCCAGCCTTCCTCAACGCCTGCCTCTGTTCTGGCATCGCGGACTGCCTCCTCGGAAATCTCCAGAAGCTCGCTTAAATATTTATCAGCAAAGCCGTCTAACTTAGCCTGACGCAGCACCTCAGCCGGAGGAACCTGTCCCTTATACTTGAGAAGAGCTTCTTCTTCCTCCACTAATTCCTTCATCTGGGCAATGAAGTAGCTCTTAATCTGTGTCAGATTATGAAGCTCCTCCACAGTAGCTCCCTTTCTCAGTGCCTCGTACATGATGAACTGACGCTCGCTGGAAACTGTGTGAAGCATGGAAAGCAGCTCTTTTTTCGTCTTTCCTTCAAATCCTGCATGGCCCAGTCCATAGCGGCCTCTCTCCAGGCTTCGGATGGCCTTCTGGAAAGCTTCCTTGTAGGTCTTTCCGATACTCATAACCTCGCCTACAGCCTTCATCTGTGTGCCTAATTTATCCTGGGAACCTTTGAATTTCTCAAATGCCCAGCGTGCGAACTTGATAACAATGTAGTCGCCGGACGGAACGTACTTATCGAGGGTGCCGTACTTTCCGCATGGAATCTCGTCCAGCGTCATGCCTGTAGCCAGCATAGCGGATACAAGGGCAATTGGGAAACCTGTTGCCTTGGAAGCAAGGGCTGAGGAGCGGGAGGTACGGGGATTGATCTCGATGACAATATCACGGTCTGTCTTCGGATCATGAGCCCACTGCACGTTGGTTCCGCCGATTACCTGAATTGCCTCTACAATCTTATAGGACTTCTCCTGAAGACGCTTCTGAACCTCCTCAGAAATAGTCAGCATCGGAGCGGAACAGAAAGAATCTCCTGTGTGAACGCCGACTGGATCGATGTTCTCGATGAAGCAGACAGTAATCATGTTGTTCTTAGAGTCACGGACAACCTCTAACTCCAGCTCTTCCCATCCAAGAATGGATTCCTCTACAAGAACCTGTCCTACCATACTTGCCTGAAGACCTCTGGCGCAGACTGTCTTTAACTCCTCCACATTATATACAAGGCCGCCGCCCTCGCCGCCCATGGTGTAGGCCGGACGGAGTACAACCGGATATCCTAACTTGTCGGCAATCTCCAGAGCCTGCTCTACAGAGTAAGCCACCTCACTTCTGGCCATCTCGATTCCAAGGCTTGACATAGTCTCCTTGAACTCTTCTCTGTCCTCTCCGCGCTCAATAGCGTCTACCTGTACGCCGATTACCTGTACGTTATATTTGTCGAGAACGCCTGCAGCTGCCAGCTCAGAACACAGGTTTAAGCCTGACTGTCCTCCCAGGTTTGGAAGAAGGGCGTCCGGGCGCTCCTTTGCAATGATCTGCTCAAGGCGATCTACGTTCAGCGGTTCAATATAGGTAACGTCTGCTGTCTCCGGATCGGTCATAATCGTAGCCGGGTTGGAGTTTACCAGCACAATTTCATATCCAAGCTTTTTAAGAGCCTTACATGCCTGAGTTCCAGAGTAGTCAAACTCACATGCCTGTCCGATGATGATTGGACCGGAGCCAATAATCATTACTTTGTGAATGTCATTTCTTCTCATGTTTTCTCCCTCTCATTGTCACCAGTTTGCGTTTGCTTTCTTTATGTCTGCCAGGGCTTCCTTACATTCAGGCCCTAGTTAACCATTATCAGCATTATAATAGAAAAATCTGGCTCTGTAAATAAAAAATTTTACTTTTGATGTAGAATTTTGTCTTCCATTTTCCTTGTTTTTGTGCTATACTGACAAGGATATAGTGGGGTATTATTTCCGGCTGGCGGCTGTCATGGCAGGCAGGCCGGTTTTCTTTTATCATCAAAGAGGTTTACATATGAGAAGACTGCAGATTGTAATTATTGACGGCCAGGGCGGCCGTATGGGAAAAGGCATTGTGGAGCAGCTGAAGAAACGCTTCCCTGAGCTTCCCCTCACCGCCGTGGGAACCAACAGTATCGCCACTGCGGCCATGATTAAGGCAGGAGCCGACTGGGGCGCTACCGGTGAAAATCCTGTAATCGTCAACAGCCGCTCGGCAGATATCATTATCGGGCCGGTAGGCATTGTTATCGCAGATTCCCTGCTGGGAGAGGTGACGGAAACTATGGCGGCTGCAGTGGGAAAAAGCGCCGCTCACAAGCTTTTAATCCCTGTCAGCCATCGGTGCAGCCATACTATTCTGGGGTGCGGGGAGCTTCCTCTGTCTGACTACATCAGAATGGCCTGCGACGAGGTAGAAAAGCGCCTCAAGGAAAACAGCATTTCCTAAAACGTGTCCCATGATAAAATGTTCCGCAGCAGCAAAAAGGCAGATGCAGGGCATATCCTTTTGAGGATGCGCCTGCACCTGCCTTTTTTCATGTTTGCATTCTGATGTCTTACCGCCGGTTCTGATGCCAGATCCGGCCCTTTTCTTTATCTCCCAGAACCTGTGCTTTCAGTTCTTCCACTGATTCAAACTTTCGTTCCGGCCGCATAAAAGTCAAAAGCCTTATCTTCACATCTTTCCCGTAAATATCTTTCTTCCAGTCATAAATGTGAGTTTCTACTCCTGCCGGGTGTTCTCCCTTGATAGTAGGCTTTCTGCCGATATTTGTAATGCCCGGATATACAGCTCCGTCTATCTCCACCTCTGACAGATACACGCCGAAGGCAGGCAGATGCTTCTGGGAAGGCGGCAGCAGATTCACTGTGGGAAAGCCCATGCCTGTCCCCAGGTGTTTTCCGTGAACCACCCGCCCCTGAATGGAATAGGTGTAGCCTAACAGCTCGTTGGCCTTTTCGATCCGTCCGGCGGCCAGCTCCTCTCTGATATAGGTGCTGCTGATTTCCCGCTCTCCGTCCATGGCTTTTTCCACCACGACCAGGTCATAGTGAAGCCGCTCCGCGTTGGCTTTCAAAAACTCAATATCCCCGCTTCTCTTATATCCGAAATGAAAATCCGTGCCTGCTACAATCGCCCTGGCATTCATCTGCTCTTTCAGCACATGAATCACAAATTCCTCCGGGGTCATGGAAGCCACCTGCTCGTTAAATGGATATTCCACCAGATAGTCTACACCGGCATCTTTCAGATTCTCAAATCGCTCTTCATTAGTGGTAATCATGGTCTGAAGCTTCTTCCGGATCAGGGTTCCCGGCGCTGTTTCAAAGGTGAAGACTGCCGTTTTACAGCCCTGCTTCCTGAATTGAAACAGCTCCTCCAGAAGCTTTTTGTGGCCTCTGTGCAGTCCGTCAAATTTTCCAAGGGTTACAGCTGTCGGCTCCCCGATCTGAAATTCCCTGGTTCCTCTGATGTATTCCATAGCTAGTCTCCTCCCAGAAAAATTTTCCTCGGCTTCCACTTCTTCTCAGCCGCCCTATACTCATACACACCGATGAAGCGGCTGCTTCCATCGTACACGCGGCACATTCTGCCGTCCTGTTCTAATCCGCCTTCCTCTGCGCTGTTCTCCCATCGTCCCCTGGCCTGTTCTTTTAAGAAAAAGTTTCCATTAGCCAGAAGCCTGTCCAGGGTCTCATCCTCTGAGCAGAAGGCGGGAAGGCCGGAAAACATCTGATCGACTGGAATAATCTGCTCCTCAACAGTTCCTGCTTTTACAAGCTCCTCCACCTGGGATAAGGTCAGGCTGTCTTTTACCTGGAAACGGTCCACCTGGGTTCTGAGCAGGTGCTCCATACAGGCGCCGCAGCCCAGTTTTTCCCCAATATCATGACAGAGGGTTCTGATATAAGTGCCTTTGGAGCAGTGAACCGTCATAGTCACTCTGGGCAGATCTACCTTATCAATGGAGAGGCTTAAAATTTCCACCGGCCTTGCCTGGCGTTCTACTTCTTTACCCTCTCTGGCCAGCTCATAGAGCTTTTTCCCATTTACCTTGAGAGCAGAGTACATGGGAGGGATCTGGTGGTACAGCCCTACAAAGCTTTCTGCAGCTTCTGCCGCAGCCGCTTCGTCAATCCCCTCGGTACTTTTCTCTGAAAGAACGGTTCCCGTGGTATCCTGCGTGTCTGTAGAGACTCCTAACAGCATCACTGCCTGATAGGTTTTCGTCTTGTCTGTCAGCATATCGCAGAGCTTCGTCCCCTTTCCCAGGCATACAGGAAGAACTCCCTCCGCCGCCGGGTCAAGAGTGCCTGTGTGGCCGATTTTTTTCTGCTTTAAAATTCCTCGAAGCTTGGCTACTACATCGTGGGAGGTATAGCCAGGCTCCTTGTAAATATTAATTACTCCGTGAAACATCCGTGGTCTGCCTCCCATTCCAGAATCTGCCGCTCAATATGGGGCATCAGTTCAGCCAAAATCTCCTGAACAGTTCCCGTCACAGTACATCCTGCTGCCCTTACATGGCCGCCGCCGCCAAAGCAGGCCGCAATACGGCTTACATCCACATATTTGCAGGAACGCATACTTACCTTAAATGTATTTTCTCCTGTCTCATACATGAAAACAGCTGTCTCCACCCCTTCGGTCAGACGCAGCTGGTCAATAATCCCGTCCAGATCTTTGGTGGTCAATCCGTAAACGTCCATCTCCTGTTTTGTCACGGAACTGAAAATACATGTTCCATCCAGAAGCAGCGTACTTCCCAGAAGAGCCTTGCCCAGCATCTGATTCTGGGCATACGTCTTCCGGTAAAAGCTGCCGTCAATGATCTCTGTGGTGTCAATCCCCTTGTCCATCAGCTTTCCCGCAATTTCCATGGTTCTTCCTGAGGTACAGCTGAACTTAAAGACACCTGTGTCATGGACAATTCCTGTGTAAAAGCACTCTGCAGCATCCAGATCTATTTTTTCCATATCCAGGAGAGTACATACCACCTCACTGGCTGAGCTGGCATCCGGCTCCACACAGTTTTCCTCTGCAAATCCCTGATTTGTCACATGGTGATCCACACAGAAGGTATGGGCGGCAGTCTCAAAATAAGGTTTAAATGCTCCCAGCCGCTCCACATCGCTGCTGTCACAGGTTATGCACAGATCGTAGCGTTTTCCCTCCTCATATCCACAATGGATCTCATCAAACCGCTTCAGATAGGAAAACTTCTGATCCGGGTTATCCAGGTAAATATCTGTCTTCAGCTCAGGATAATGAGCCAAAAGATAGTTGTAAAGTCCAAGAGCTGAGCCTACGCAGTCTCCGTCCGGGTGGACGTGTCCCAGAATTACAGCCGTCTTTGCCAGGTTCAGTCTGTTTTCTAATAACTGGTTCATATTTATCATCCCTTCACGCTTCCAAACACTTACAGTTCCCGTTTTTTAGAACAGGAGACAGAGAAGCCCTAAAGCTGCTCCTCTGTCTCCTGCTCTGTATCGCTCTCTGTATCCAGATCCTTTGTCACCTCATTGATTAAATGAGTCATGTGAACACCGTACTCAATGGACTGATCCAGTACAAAGGTAATCTCCGGCGTATTGCGCAGGTTGATCCTGTTTGCCAGCTGTCTGCGGACAAAGCCCTCTGCGCTCCTCAATCCCTTAATGGTGTCCTTACCTGCCTCCTCGCTTCCGAGAACGCTGATATAGGCTTTGCAGTACTTTAAATCAGGAGTCACCTCCACGGACACAACCGTCGTCATGGGGTGGATTCTGGGATCCTTGATTTCCCTGCTTATAATGCTGCTCAGTTCTCTCTGAACCTCGCTGTTAATTCTCGTATTTTTAATACTGTTTTTACGCATATTGCCTCGCTTTCCAGCAGCCCGCGCAAGGGCAGGGTTCCCTATCTGGGAACCTCTACCATTGCGTAAGCCTCAATCATATCATCTTCCTGGAGATCATTGAACTTCTCAAATACAAGGCCGCACTCGTAGCCGGATGCTACTTCCTTCACATCGTCCTTAAATCTCTTTAAGGATGCCAGATTGCCATCGAAAATCTGCTCGCCGTCACGGGTAATTCTGGCCTTGCAGCCTCTCTGGAATTTACCGTCCAGCACGTAGGATCCTGCAATGGTTCCTACACCGGAAGCCTTAAAGGTCTGACGTACCACTGCATGGCCGATTACCTGCTCCTCAAAGATCGGGTCTAACATACCCTTCATGGCTGCCTCTACGTCCTCAATCGCCTGATAGATGACGCGGTACAGTCTCACGTCTACCTTCTCACGCTCGGAAATAGACTTGGCTGTGGCATCAGGACGCACGTTGAATCCAATGATAATCGCATTGGAAGCCGCTGCCAGGTTCACGTCGGACTCGTTGATCGCTCCTACGCCTCCGTGGATCACCTTTACCATAACCTCCTCGTTGGAGAGCTTTGTAAGGCTCTGCTTTACTGCCTCCACGGAACCCTGAACGTCCGCCTTGATAATCAGAGGAAGCTCTTTTACATTGCCTGCCTTGATCTGTGAGAACAGATCGTCCAGGGACAGTTTTGCCTTTGTATCCTCAATTAATTTATTCTTGCCCTCAGAGATAAAGGTCTCTGCAAAGCTTCTGGCCTCTTTCTCATTCTCAGTTGCCACAAATACCTCACCGGCATTTGGAACGTCGTTCAGTCCCAGGATCTCAACCGGTGTGGACGGGCCTGCCTCTTTTACGCGGCGTCCCTTGTCGTCCATCATAGCGCGGACCTTACCGTAGCAGGAACCGCAGGCAACCGGATCTCCCACATGGAGGGTTCCCTTCTGAACCAGAACAGTGGCAACCGGTCCCTTGCCCTTGTCAAGCTCTGCCTCGATGATAAGGCCTCTTGCGCGGCGGTTCGGGTTTGCCTTCAGCTCCTTCACCTCAGCAGTTAAGAGGATCATCTCCAGAAGCTCCTCGATTCCCTCCTTGGTGTGAGCGGACACCGGCACGAACACTGTGCTTCCGCCCCAGTCCTCGGCAACCAGCTCATACTCGATTAATTCCTGCTTTACCTTTTCCACATTGGCGCTTGGCTTATCAATCTTGTTGACCGCCACAATGATCTCAACGCCTGCTGCCTTGGCATGGTTAATCGCCTCTACGGTCTGAGGCATTACGCCGTCGTCTGCAGCTACAACTAAAATAGCGATATCAGTAGACTTGGCTCCGCGCATACGCATAGCTGTGAAAGCCTCATGTCCAGGAGTATCTAAGAAAGTAATTCTCTGTCCGTTCTTCTCAACCACATAAGCGCCGATGTGCTGTGTGATTCCGCCGGCCTCCTTGGCTGTCACATGAGTCTGACGGATCGCATCCAGAAGAGAAGTTTTTCCGTGGTCAACGTGTCCCATAACACACACAACCGGCGGACGCTCTGTCATATCCTTCTCGTCCTCTTCATCCTCACGGAGCAGTTCCTCGATTACATCGACCTTCTCCTCCTTCTCGCAGAGGATGTCAAATTCCATGGCGATCTCCTCAGCCTTATCGTAATCAACCTCCTGATTGATGGTAACGACAGTTCCCTGAAGGAACAGCTTCTTTACAATAACAGACGGCTGCATCTTCATCTTTTCTGCCAGCTCTTTGATGGTGATTGTCTCTGGAAGTACAATAGTCTTAACCTGCTCTTCCTTCGGCTCTTCCTTCTTTGGCGGCATAATGAAAGCGCCCTTTCCAGGTTTTCCGCCTCTGCCAGGCTTGGAGCGCATCTCCTCCTCCCGGTCCGGTCTGCTGTACTTATCGTTCTTGTAATCGTTCTTGTAATTGTTCTTATTCTGCTTTGTATTCTGCGGCTTCTGAACAACCGGGCCGTCAAAGGATGGCGTGGAAGATCCGTTTCTGCCTCTCTGGCCATCTCTGTTTCCCTGGCCGTCTCTTCCGTAGCCACGTTTCTGGCCATCTCTATTTCCCTGGCCGTCTCTTCCGTAGCCGCGGTTCTGACCGTCTCTGCTTCCCTGGCCGTCTCTTCCGTAGCCGCGGTTCTGACCGTCTCTGTTTCCCTGGCCGTCTCTTCCATAGCCGCGGTTCTGGCCGTCTCTGCTTCCCTGGCCGTCTCTTCCGTAGCCACGGTTCTGACCATCTCTATTTCCCTGGCCGTCTCTTCCGTAGCCGCGGTTCTGGCCATCTCTGTTTCCCTGGCCGTCTCTGCTTCCCTGGCTGGACGCGCCCTGACCCTGGCGTCCCGTTCTCTGTCCGCCGGTCTTGTTTCCTGTGCCCTTTGCCGTGCTGTTCTGCGGACGGTATACAGCCGTAATCCTCTTCTTCGGCGGCTCGGCTGTTCCGTTTCCGTCTGCTTCTGTTCTTACTGGTTCTCTCTTAATCTCTTCCACTCTCGCTGCTTCCGCCTTTCCTGTTCTTTCCTTTTGTACCTGTTCCCTCTGTGCAGGGCGCTCTGCAAAACTCCGCCTTACGGCATCAATCTGCTCACTGCTGATATTAGAAGAATGGCTCTTCACATCATGTCCCTGCTTTTTCAGCAAATCCAGAACCTCTTTATTTGTCTTCCCAAGTTCCCTTGACAATTCATTGACTCTCATTTAAACCGCCTCCATTCTGATTCAACTGTTTCACGAGTGCTTTCGCCAAACCGCTGTCCAGTACGGCAGCTGATGCGCGCATCTCTCTGCCCATGGAGTGGCCCAGTTCCTCTTTCGTACCGAAAAAATAAAGGGGGACCTTATAGTAAGTACACATATTGGTAAACATTTTTTTTGTATTGACAGAGGCCTCCTCTGATACCAGAACCAGGAAGGCCCTGCCTTCCTTCACAGCCTTTTCTGTCATAAATTCTCCGCTGGCCGTCTTGCCTGCCTTTGTGGCAATTCCCAAGAGGTTCAGCGCTTTTTTACTGCTGTCCAATCTGCCCCATCTCCTTTTCCAATGCCTCATACACTTCCTTTGGAATCGCCATTTTCAGGGAGCGTTCCAGGCCTTTGCTCTTTACAGCCTTCTTAAAACATTCCATTGAAGGGCAGATATACGCGCCGCGGCCGTTTTTCCTGCCTGTGGCGTCAATGACAATCTCATCCTCTGTGGTTTTAAGCACCCGGATCAGCTCCTTTTTGCTCTTCATTTCACCGCAGCCGATGCACTGTCTTAAGGGGATCTTCTTCATTCCCAATTCTTCTCACTTCCCAATCTGGTTGTTCTTTCCACTGGTATCTGTCTGCGCCTGAAAACTCTTAGTTTTCCTCTGCTGGCTCAGACTCTGCAGCAACATCATCAGAGGACGGTTCCTGATAGTCAGAGAAATCGTCAGCCTCTACGCCCTCCGGCAGTCCTTCCTCAAAGCCCTGCTCATATCCAATCTCCATCTCGTCGAAGAGGCCGGACTCTCTGGCCTGGGTCTCGCTCTTGATATCGATCTTAAAGCCTGTCAGTCTGGCTGCCAGTCTGGCGTTCTGTCCTTCTTTACCAATCGCTAAGGAAAGCTGATAATCCGGCACAATTACCTGAGCCTCTCTGGCCTCCTCGTCTGCTGCAACGAAGATAACCTTGGCAGGACTTAAAGCATTCTCGATTAAGAGGGCCGGATTCTCATCCCAGTTGATAATATCAATCTTCTCGCCGTTTAACTCGCTTACAACAGAATTAACTCTGGCTCCGTTTAATCCTACGCATGCTCCCACCGGATCTACGTTTGGATCATTGGAGTATACAGCTAACTTGGTTCTGGAACCTGCCTCACGGGCAATGGCCTTGATTTCAACGATGCCGTCTTTTACCTCGGCAACCTCGGACTCAAACAGACGCTTTACCAGATCCGGATGGGTTCTGGAAACTGTGATTCTCGGTCCCTTCTTTGTATTCTTCACTTCCAGGATATAGAGCTTGATGTGCTCGGTAGGCTTGAATTCTTCTCCCTTTACCTGCTCGCTCTCCTTGAGAACTGCATCGATCTTGCCCAGATCAATATAAACGTCATGCCCCACATAGCGCTGGACAATTCCCGTCACCACGTCTTTTTCCTTGCAGTACCACTGGTCGAACAGGGCAGTGCGCTCCTCCTCACGGATCTTTTGGAGAATTACGTTTTTCGCGTTCTGTGTAGCGATACGGCCAAATTCCTTGGAATTAATATTCACACGGATGATGTCGCCGTATACGTGTCTCGGATCTAAAAGCTTCGCCTCTGCAAGGCTCACCTGTGTCAGCGGATCCTCTACCGTTTCCACAACCTCTTTCTCGGCGTAAACAGCAAAGTCGCACTTTTCTCTGTCAATGTATACCTTAATATTGTCTGCCTTTCCAAAATGGTTCTTGCAGGCAGTAAGGAGAGAATTCTCAATTGCCTCAAAAAGCACTTCCTTGCTGATATTATTTTCTTTTTCGAGCACGTTTAACGCTTCGAACAACTCTTTACTCATTTTCTTTTTTTATCCTCCTGTCGTTTAAAAATCAAAGGCCAGACGTATTAACGCAATATCTGACTTGGCAAGCGCCAGGTCACTTCCATCTTCCATGGAAAGCGTCACTGTATCTGTATCGTATGCTTTCAGGGTTCCTGTAAATTCTTTTTGTTTGTTGATTGGGCGGTAAAGTCTTACTTCTACATCCTTTCCCAGGCTGCGGGCAAAGTCCTTTTCCTTCTTTAATGGACGCCCAAGTCCCGGTGAGCTGACCTCCAGAATGTAGCTGTCTTCGATGAAGTCCTCCTTGTCCAGCCAGTCTCCCAGCTCGCGGCTTACCACCTCGCAGTCGTCTACCGTAATTCCGCCTTCCTTGTCAATATAGGCTCTCAGATACCAGATTCCGGCTTCGCGGACATATTCTACGTCCACCAGCTCAAACCGGTTCTTTTCCAGCAACGGAAGCAGCCATGTTTCTACCTTTGACTCGTATTCTTCTCTTCTCGCCATCGTAACACCGCCTTTCTGCATTATCCATCGACTGAACTGTGCTCTGCGTAAAGTACACATCCTGCAGAGTATTTCATCGTATAGGGACTCCTATACGATGAAAGAGTGGACCTGTTGGTCCACTCTTTTTCTGTCAGTCTATTATGTTATCATTACCTAGTATAACACCTTTTATCAGGAAGCGCAAGGGGCTAATATTGTTTTTACTGCTCCTCCAGCCACTTTCCCTTCCAGGTATAGAGAACCATGAGAACCATTCCCACTGCCCAGGAGACAGGATACAGCATGTAGACTCCGTCCAGTGTCCCGAATGCCGGAAGAATCACTTTAATCCAGAAAATGCGGAACAGGCACATGGCAAACAGAAGAATCAGCATAGGAGGAATACTTTTTCCAGCTCCCCTGATGGTTCCTGCCAGACTGTGCATAATACTTAAAAGGAAATAGAACGGACAGAAATATTTCATAGCCAGCTTTCCATGCTCGATCACCTCTCTGCTGTCTGTAAAAAGCCGCATCAGAGGATCACCAAAGGTCAGCAGCAGGGTTCCTGTCACACCCGTGTAGACACAGCCCATCAGAACCGTAATCCACATTCCCTTTTTGACCCGGTCAATTTTTCCCGCCCCATAGTTCTGTCCTGTGAAAGTAGTAACGGCCATGCTGAAGCTGAGTACAGGCAGAATGTTAAAGCCGTCTATTTTCATGTAGGCCCCGAATCCGGCCATGGCTGCCGCTCCAAAGCTGTTTACACTGGACTGGACCAGCACATTGGAAAAGGAAATGACCATGTTCTGAATCCCGGTAGGCAGGCCGATTTTGGCAATACGCACTGCCATCCGTTTGTCAATTCCTATCTTTTTCAGACTGATTCTGTAATCTGCATCCACATGAGTCAAATACCACATGGCAAGAATGCAGGAGACCATCTGGCTGGCATCTGTAGCAATAGCAGCACCTGCTACCCCCATCTTAAACACACCGATCAGGAGAAGATCCAGACCAATGTTGGTGACGGAAGCATAGGCCAGGTAAATCAGAGATCTCTTGGAATTGCCGGCTGCATTTAAAATACCAGCCGCCATATTATAAAGTACGTTAAAAATCAGGCCTCCAAAATAAATCTGAAGATAGATAACCGAATCCTCCAGAACCTCCTCCGGCGTATTCATCCACACTAAAAGAGGGCGGCTGCAGATGATTCCTCCTGCTGTTAAAATAATTCCCAAAACTGCTGCCAGGGCGAAGGCTGTGTGAATGGAACCCTGAACGTCTCTTCTGTTTTTGGCCCCCAGATACTGAGCCGCTACCACGCCTGCCCCCACAGAAACTCCCTGACTGAATGCAATCAAAAGGCCAATCAGGGCCGTACTGGAACCTACTGCCGCCAGAGCGTTGCTTCCCACAAAGTTTCCTACAATAATCGAATCTGCCGTGCTGTACAGCTGCTGAAGTAAATTTCCAAGAATCAAAGGGATCGAAAAAAAGATGATTTTCTTTCCTATGCTCCCCTCTGTCATAAGTGTTGAAGATTGTTGTTCTGACTGCATGATTCTGCCTCTTTTCTATCAAAAACTGCACGGAAAAAGGCGCTGTAACGCGCCTTTTCAAATAATCCGCCAGACCTATTATATCTCCTTTTTTCCAAATGACAAGTCCAACGTCCTATACTTTTTTCTTTATTTCACTGCATGGAAGCAGGCGGCAGTATGTCCCTCTCCACATGGAAGGAGAAGCGGCTCCTGCTCTGTACACCTTTTTTCTCTGTAAGGGCACCTGGGCGCGAAGCGGCAGCCATGTTTTGGAATACTCTCATCCTGTGGCTTACTCTCTGTATGCCGCCTTGGTTCATCTGGATGCGAAACAGGTACAGAGGATAAAAGAAGCTGTGTGTAGGGATGAACTGGGGAAGAAAATAGATCCGCCGTTTTCCCCTGTTCTACAATCTTTCCCCTGTACATCACTGCCAGCTCATCGCAGAAATACTCTACTACCCCCAGATTATGGGAAATAAACAGATAAGTCAGACCATACTGTTCCTTTAAATCCAGCATCAGATTTAAAATCTGGGACTGGATGGACATGTCAAGGGCAGCTGTAGGCTCATCACAGACAATAAAGCTGGGTTCTACTGCCAATGCCCGGGCAATTCCGATTCTCTGCTTCTGCCCGCCGGAAAATTCATGGGGATACCGCATCATCTGCCGTTTATCCAGACCGCATTTTTCCATTATCTCAATACATCGTTCCCTCACCTGGCTTCCGGAACAAAGTCTGTGCTTTATAATGCCTGCACTGATAATCTGCTCCACATTTTTTTTAGGATTCAGGCTGGAGGAAGGATCCTGAAAAATAATCTGCATTTTCTGCCTGATGGCTGTCATGGAACCGGAGTCCAGATATTCCCCCTTGTCTGCGTCAAATATCTGCTGTCCTTCAAATATTACCCTGCCTCCTGACGGCTTTATCAGGTTCAGCATGGTCTTTCCTGCTGTGGATTTTCCGGAACCTGACTCACCAGCCAGCCCCATAATGCTTCCCTTCCTGATTTCCAGGGAAACATCATCCAGCGCAGCATTTATTCTTTTCTTTCTGGAAAACAGCCCCTGTCTCTCTTCATAATACTTTTTCAGATGTTCTGCTTTCAGTATAATCTCACTCACTGCTGCCCTCCTTGCAAAGCTTCCAGCATGCTGCCCTGTGCTCTCCTCCAAATGACAGTGACAGCGGAATCTTCTCTCTGCACGTCTCCGACGCATAGGGACACCTGTCACTGTAGGGACATCCCTGAAACACACCGTAATTCTGCTTCACTGTTCCTGGAATCGCCGAATATCTCCCATTAAAATTAGAGGGACGGGACGATAAAAGCCCCTGGGAGTAGGGATGAAGTGGCTCATCAAACAAACTGGCGGTCCTGCACTCCTCCACCCCCATGCCGCGATACATCACAAGCACCCGGTCTGCAATCTCTGCCACCACTCCCAGATCGTGGGTGATTAAAATTACTGCACTCCCCATTTCCCCTGCAATCTTTTTCAGGACGGAAAGGATCTCGGCCTGGGTTGTCACGTCTAACGCTGTCGTAGGCTCATCTGCAATAATAATATCCGGCTTTCCAATCACCGCCATGGCGATTACCACTCTCTGGCGAAGGCCTCCGCTCAGCTCAAAGGGATATTTCTTCATCAGAATCTCCGGCTCCGGAAGCTGTACCTGGCGAAGGGTTTCAAGGATTCTCTCTCTGTGCTTTTCGCGTTCTCCTGGCGAATGAAGCTTCAGCACCTCTGACAGCTGCTCCTCTACAGTCATAGCCGGATTCAGCGCTGTCATAGGCTCCTGAAATACCATGGTAATCCTGCTTCCGCGGATCCGGCACATTTCTTTTTCCTTCAGTTTTAAGAGATCAGTTCCCTGAAATAAAATTTCTCCGGAAATGCTTCCTCTTTTTCCTACCTGGGCCAGCTGGATGACGGATCTGGCTGTCACGCTTTTTCCGCTTCCTGACTCTCCTATAATTCCCAGTATTTCTCCCCGTCTCAGCCCGAAATTTACGTCATAAACGGCTGTCAGGGGGCCTGATATATCATCAAATACTACGTTCAGATGGTTTACTTTCAGTATCTCCTCCATGGTCTCTTCCCCTTTACTGCTGATTTCTGGTGTCCAGGGCATCTCTCAGTCCATCGCCGAGAAAGTTAATAGCCAGTACCATCAAAACTACTGCTGCTCCTGCCGGAATCCACATCCACCACTGATTTTTCAGCACCGCCATATTCTGAGCTGCCACCAGCATATTGCCCCAGCTGGGAGCCGGAGGACGCACTCCGAGTCCCAGAAAGCTCAGTGTGGATTCCATTAAAATCCCATTGGCCACTGCCAGAGTAGACGCTACTAAAATAGAAGAAAATACATTGGGGAGTACCTCCTTCACAATAATCTGCACAGGAGAAAGTCCAAGAGCCTTTGCCGCCATAATATACTCATTGTCCCGGATGGTAAGCACCTCCGTCCTGACAATTCTGGCAATTCCCGGCCACATCAGCATTCCTATAATCAGAATCAGATTCCAGATACTTCCGCCAATCACAGCGGCCAGAGCCACTGCTATGACAAAAAACGGAAAGCACATAATAATATCTACCATCCGCATAATCACCTTGTCTGTCACCCCGCCAAAATAGCCGGCCGCCGCTCCCAGGGTAACGCCAATTGCCATCTGAAGAAGCATGGAAGCCACGCCTACCGCAATGGAAACCCTTCCTCCATAGAGCAGCCTGGCAAAAATATCACGTCCCAGATCGTCTGTCCCCAGAAGATGAGCAGCAGACGGCCCTGACCGGAGATTTCTTAAATCCGTCTGGCTCACTGTGTAATCTGTAAAAAGAGGGGCAAACAGAGACAAAAATACAAAAGATACTACAATAATCAGTCCGGCTGTCGCCAGCCTGTTCCTGAAAAAACGCCGGCGGGCAATCTGTCCCGCCGTCAAAATCTTTTCTTCTTCCCTTTTTTTCATGTCTTTTCCTGTCTGTGTTTCTCATCGTTTCTGCTGCCTGCGTATTACACGCCGACAGAATTTCTCACTCTTGGATCCAGTATCATACAGAGTACGTCTGCCAGAAGATTGCACCCGATTACAATCACTGCCAGCAGAAGGGCAATTCCCATAATCAGCG
>CAUCIO010000025.1 GCA_958442925.1 uncultured Clostridium sp.
GGGTTTTACATACTGTTCAGTTTTCAAGGTTCGTTGTTGTTTCTTAACAGCAACTTGTTTATCTTATCACAACTCGTTGTGTTTGTCAACAACTTTTTTCATTTATTTTTTTGAAGTCCTTTCGAACTTCCGTGCCGCTCTCAGCGACGCGTTATATCTTATCACAACCTCGCGTCAGTGTCAAGCACTTTTTTGAAGTTTTTTAAGATTTTGTTTTTATCTCTCTTTCAGAAAGATAAAGCGGAGAAAGAGGGATTTGAACCCTCGCGCCGGTTGCCCGACCTACACCCTTAGCAGGGGCGCCTCTTCGGCCTCTTGAGTATTTCTCCGAATCACTTGTTTTATATAGTTTCTTTGGCTTATCTGCCTCAGAAGCAAGGCCCATTATACTAGAGATACAGAAGGTTGTCAAGCCTATTTTTATAATTATTTTGATAAATCTTTATAAGAATGACTCATGGATTTTACAGATGCTGTCTTTCTGCCTTTTCTGCGAGTTCATTTTACGAGGCACCATCTATATAAAATAAACGGCGCCCCGCAAAGTAACCGGCTCTTCTGCCTTTTGCTTCCTATACTTTCAAAACTGCCTGCCTATTCCTGGGCCTTGAAATTCTTTACGGCCGTTTCGTACAGATTATTTCCTTCTGAATCGATCACAACGATAGCCGGAAAATTCTCTACTGTAAGACGGCGTACCGCCTCAGTTCCCAGATCACTATACGCAATTACCTCAGATTTTGTAATACACTTTGACAGCAGCGCTCCTGCTCCTCCCACTGCTGCAAAGTAGACTGCTCCGTTTCGCTTGATTCCTTCTATGACTTCCGGACTTCTCTTTCCCTTCCCGATCATTCCTCCCAGGCCTAAATCAAGCAGCTGAGGCGTATAGCGATCCATACGGCTGGCTGTCGTCGGTCCCGCAGAGCCGATGGGCCGTCCCTCTCTGGCCGGAGAAGGTCCCATATAGTAAATAAGGTTTTGCTTCAGATCAATGGGTAAATCCTCTCCCCGTTCCAGCGCCTCCTGCATTCTCTTATGCGCTGCATCTCTGGCAGTGTAAATGGTTCCTGTAATGTAAACATAGTCCCCCGATTTTAAGGAGAGGGCTTCCTCTTTGCTGATCGGCGCTTTGATATGACGTTCCATATACGGATTCCTGCCTTTCTATATTCTATCATTGTCTTATTGTTTCTGTTTTTTCCCGTATTCCCTGTTTTATCTCTTCCTGTTCTGAAAACAGGAAGCTGTTTCCTGTCCCAACACTGTTGTCCCGGCGCTATTCTGCCGCCCTGTGTCATTTCATGAGCTGCTGCTACAGCACTCTGTGGGCATGGCGGTTCACATGACAGCAGATATTGACTGCCATAGGAAGACCTGCAATATGGGTCGGATATGTCTCCACATTGACTGCAAAAGCAGTTGTACCGCCTCCAAGACCTCCGGGACCAATACCCAGCTTGTTAATCCGGCAAAGCATTTCGTCCTCCAGTTCTCTTACCCACGGAACAGACGGACGTTCCTTCAGCTCCCTGGTCAGGGCATGTTTCGCCATCAGAGCACATTTTTCAAAGGTTCCTCCGATTCCCACTCCAATAACCATAGGAGGGCATGCGTTAGGGCCTGCATCCCTGACTGCTGTCAGGATAGCCTCCTTCACTCCCTCTATGCCGTCTGCCGGCTTCAGCATAAAGACACGGCTCATGTTTTCGCTTCCAAATCCCTTCGGAGCTACTGTAATGTCAATCTGATCCCCGTCTACAATCTCGTAGTGGATAACAGCCGGCGTATTGTCCTTTGTATTGACCCGTTCAATGGGATCTCCTACCACAGACTTTCTGAGAAATCCCTCTGTGTAGCCCTGACGAACGCCTTCATTGACTGCCTCTGTCAGACTTCCCCCTTCTATATGTACATCCTGACCCACTTTCATAAATACAACTGCCATTCCTGTATCCTGACAGATGGGGATCATGTCCTTGCCTGCAATCTCTAAATTTTCTTTCAGCTGATTTAACACAAGACTTCCTAAAGGCGATTTTTCTGCCTCCACCGACTGTTCAAATACCTGTCTCATATCCTCTGAGAGAAAATGATTGGCCTCGATACACATTTCTTTAATATTTTTAACAATGTCTTCTGTTCGGACTGTTCTCATGGTTTTATCCTCCTAAAACAGCCAGCTCTGCTTTTCAGAACTGCTGCGCTGTCCAAAAAAGAAGCAGACAGCACCCGGCCCCAAATCTCCCGGCCAGGGCCTGTCTGCTTTTAGCTTGTAAGCATTCTGATATGCTTTCTATGTTCTGCTGCTCTACTCCTCTGTATCTTCTTCTGTCTGCTCGTGAAGGCTCTCTTCGCCGTCTGTATCAGCGTCAAAGCCTCCCTCCAGCTCGTCATCTTCGTCCTCGCTGCTCTCACGGACCTTGGCGATAGTAGCTACTACAACGCCGGACTCCGGATCAATATCCATCAGCTTGACGCCAGAGGTATTTCTTCCAATTACGGAAATCGTGTTGACCTTCATTTTGATGATAATTCCCTCATTGGTGATGAGCATAATCTGGCGGCTGTCACTAACCAGCTTAGCGCCGACCAGATCTCCTGTCTTATCGGTAATGCGGTAACATCTCACACCTTTTCCGCCTCTGAACTGGCTGGTAAACTCCTCGATTGGAGTACGTTTTCCAAGGCCATACTGGGAAACAACCAGGAGACATTCGCCCTGGCTTGCCATCTGCATACCGACTACCTCATCATCCGGATCAAATTTCATTCCGATGACACCCATGGAAACACGGCCTGTAATTCTCACGTCTGTCTCATGGAAGCGGATGCACATTCCTTTCTTTGTCACCAGGAAAATATCCTCTGTATTGTTGGTAGCCTTCACCTCGATCAGCTCGTCGTCTTCTCTGAGAACAATGGCCTGAAGTCCATTCTTTCTCACATGCTCGTACTCCTTCATCGGAGTTCTCTTCACCATACCATTCTTGGTAGCCATAAACAGGAATTTATCCTCGTCAAACTCCTTCATCGGCACAGTAGCTGTAATCTTTTCTCCCGGCTGAAGCTGAATCAGGTTCACAATCGCCGTTCCTCTGGCCGTTCTGCCTGCCTCCGGAATCTCATAAGCCTTTAACCGGTAAACGCGTCCCTTGTTCGTGAAAAACATCATATAATGGTGGGTGGTAGTCATCAGAAGTTCCTCAATGTAGTCCTCCTCAATGGTCTGCATTCCCTTGATTCCCTTGCCGCCCCGGTTCTGGCTCTTAAAATTATCACTGGACATGCGCTTAATGTAGCCTAAATTCGTCATCGCTACTACCACGTCCTCATCCGGAATCAGATCTTCCGCTGACATATCGAACTCATCGTAACCGATCTTCGTTCTCCTGTCGTCCCCGTACTTGTCGGAAATAATCTGGATTTCCTCTCTGATTACAGTTAAGAGTTTATTCTCGTCTGCCAGGATAGCGCGCAGCTCTGCAATACGCTTTTCAAGCTCCTGATACTCGTTTAAAAGCTTCTCTCTCTCCAATCCGGTGAGAGCCCGCAGTCTCATATCTACAATCGCCTGGGCCTGAACATCAGAAAGCTCAAACCGCTCCATCAGAGATGTCTTGGCCTCTGCTACGTTTTTGGAACCGCGGATGATACGGATTACCTCGTCAATATAATCTAAGGCCTTTAAAAGTCCTTCTAAAATATGGGCTCTCTCCTCCGCCTTGTTCAGATCATACTTTGTTCTTCTGGTGACAACATCCTTCTGGTGATCCAGATAATAGGTAAGCATCTGGTGGAGGTTCAGCACCTTCGGTTCATTATTTACAAGAGCCAGCATATTAACGCCGAAGGTATCCTGCAGCTGCGTGTGCTTTAACAGCTGGTTTAATACAATGTTAGCGTTTACATCACGGCGCAGTTCGATGCAGATCCGCATGCCTTCGCGGTTGGACTCGTCTCTCAGATCCGTAATTCCATCTACCCGCTTATCCTTTACAAGCTCTGCGATCTTCTCAATCAGGCGGGCCTTATTCACTAAGTAGGGAATCTCTGTCACTACGATGCGGCTCTTGCCGTTTGGCATAGTCTCAATATCCGTCACTGCCCGGACACGGATTTTTCCCTTTCCAGTGCGGTAAGCTTCCTCAATTCCGGCTTTTCCCAGAATCGTGGCTCCTGTAGGGAAGTCAGGCCCTTTTACAATCTCCATCAGTTCCTCGATGGAAGTATCCCTTCCTTCCTCGATCTGATTGTCAATAATCTTAATAACAGCCGCAATCAGCTCTTTTAAATTGTGGGGCGGAATATTGGTAGCCATACCAACTGCAATTCCTGAGGTTCCGTTGGCCAACAGGTTCGGAAAACGGGAAGGCAGTACCACCGGCTCCTTCTCCGTCTCATCAAAGTTAGGTACGAAATCAACTGTATTCTTATTGATATCAGCCAGCATTTCCATGGAAATCCTGCTCAGTCTGGCCTCTGTGTAACGCATGGCGGCCGCTCCGTCTCCATCGACTGAGCCGAAGTTTCCGTGGCCGTCTACCAGCATATAGCGGGTGGACCATTTCTGGGCCATATTCACCAAAGCGCCGTAAATAGAGCTGTCTCCGTGGGGATGGTATTTACCCATGGTATCGCCGACGATACGGGCGCACTTTCTGTGAGGCTTATCAGGTCCGTTGTTTAACTCGATCATGGAGTACAGCACACGGCGCTGCACCGGCTTTAAGCCGTCCCGCACATCCGGAAGGGCACGGGCCGCAATAACGCTCATGGCATAGTCAATGTAGGACTTCTCCATGGTCTTTTTTAAATCTATGTCATGGACTTTGTCAAAAATATTTGGTTCCATTCTCTATCCTCCAAAATGGGAGCTTTCACGCTCACGCTTTAAATATCAAGGGTTCCGTATTTGGCATTGGCCTCGATGAATTCACGTCTTGGCTCCACCTGATCTCCCATCAGCGTCGTAAAGGTCAAATCAACCTCGCTGGTAGTCTCCTCATCCATAGTCACACGCAGAAGAACTCTTCTCTCCGGATCCATAGTAGTCTCCCAGAGCTGTTCTGCATCCATCTCTCCCAATCCCTTGTAGCGCTGGATTTTATTGTTCTGATCCCTGCCGATTTCTTTTAAAATGTCATTTAACTCGGCATCGCTGTAGGCATACCAGATTTTCTTGTTTTTCTCCACCTTGTAAAGCGGAGGCTGTGCCAGATACACATAGCCCTGTTTGATTAATTCCGGCATAAAGCGGTAGATAAAGGTCAGAAGCAGGGTACTGATATGGGCGCCGTCCACATCGGCATCTGTCATAATAATGATCTTGTGGTAGCGGAGCTTGGAAATATCAAAGTCATCATGAATTCCCGTTCCGAACGCTGTGATCATGGAACGGATCTCAGCATTGGCATAGATCTTGTCCAGTCTGGCCTTTTCCACGTTCAGAATCTTTCCTCTCAGGGGCAGGATCGCCTGGTTTGCCTTGCTTCTGGCCTCCTTGGCAGAACCGCCGGCAGAATCTCCCTCTACCAGGTAGATCTCGCAGTTCTCCGGATTCTTATCAGAACAATCTGCCAGCTTTCCAGGCAGAGCCAGGCCGTCCAGAGCCGACTTTCTCCTGGTCATCTCCCTGGCGCGTCTGGCAGCCGCCCTGGCTCTCTGGGCCAGAATGGATTTCTCGCTGATGATTTTCGCAACGCCTGGATTCTGCTCCAGGAAATAGGTCAGCTGCTCGCCTACTACGTTCAGCACAGCGGCCCTGGCCTCCGTGTTGCCCAGTTTCTGCTTGGTCTGGCCTTCAAACTGCGGCTCCTCCAGCTTCACGCTGATAATGGCTGTCAGGCCCTCCCTGATATCCTCTCCGGACAGGGACGGCTCATTTTCCTTTAAAAGCTTATTCTTTCTGGCATAATCATTAAAGGTATTTGTGAGAGCTGTCTTAAAGCCGCTCAGGTGAGTTCCGCCCTCCGGGGTATTGATATTATTGACAAAGGTGTAGATATTCTCTGTGTAGGAATCATTGTGCTGCATGGCCACCTCTACATACACATTGTCCTTCATGCCCTCGCAGTAGATAACAGGAGCATAGAGGCTCTCGTTTCCCTTGTTTAAGTAGGTGACAAACTCCTTGATTCCTCCCTCATAGTGGAAGGTCTTTTCCTGCTTCTCTTCCCTGTCATCTCTTAAAATAATTTTCAGATTTTTTGTCAGAAAGGCAGTTTCGCGAAGTCTCACCTTTAACGTATCATAGTCAAACACTGTCTCCTCAAAAATCTCCGGATCCGGCAGGAAGGTAACTTTTGTTCCGTGTACATCTGCCGGACATTCGCCCTTGATCTGCAGCGGATACATGGATTTTCCACGCTCATATCTCTGATTATAGATATGACCGTCTCTGTAAATTTCCACTTCCAGCCACTGGGACAGTGCGTTTACAACAGAGGCGCCTACTCCATGGAGTCCTCCGGATACCTTGTATCCTCCGCCTCCGAACTTACCGCCTGCGTGAAGTACAGTAAAAACAACCTCAACGGCCGGAATTCCAGCTTTTTTCTGAATATCTACCGGGATTCCCCGCCCGTTGTCTGTGACTGTGATGGAATTATCTGCATTGATCTGAACGTCAATCTCGCTGCAGAAGCCAGCCAGAGCCTCATCCACGGAATTATCTACGATCTCGTATACCAGATGGTGAAGGCCTCTTATGGAGGTACTAC
The DNA here is from genome assembly GCA_958442925.1 of uncultured Clostridium sp. Taxonomy (GTDB): domain Bacteria; phylum Bacillota; class Clostridia; order Lachnospirales; family Lachnospiraceae; genus Otoolea. The sequence goes on from CAUCIO010000025.1 coordinate 6,723, forward strand.
CGATATACATTCCTGGGCGCTTTCTCACCGCTTCAAGCCCCTCTAAAATTTGTATTTGATCTGCGCTGTATTCTGAACCCATAAGTTCCTCCTAACTAATTTTCTTCCTTAACAGTTCCATTTACGATCTGGAATACCCGATCAATGTGAAAGGAATGGGTGACCAGGTCATCCAGTCCCGTACAGGTAATGATCGTCTGAATATGCTTAATTCCGGAGAGAAGATGCTCCTGCCTGCGGGAATCAAGCTCCGAAAGCACATCGTCCAGAAGAAGAATAGGATAATCCTTTACAATCTTCTTCACCAGTTCAATTTCCGCCAGTTTTAAAGAAAGAGCTGCCGTTCTCTGCTGCCCCTGGGAGCCAAAGCGCCTGATATCAATTCCATTCACCACAAAGCTCAAATCATCACGATGAGGACCCACCATAGTTGTTCTCTGCTTTAGATCTGTCTCCCGGCTCTTCTTCAGAGCAGACTCCAGCTCCTCCTCTTCTGTATTCGGCTCATAGCGAATGAACAGCTCCTCCCTGCCTCCTGACAGATGGCTGTGAATATCCCGGATCAATCCATTCAGCTGTTCCGCAAATTCCTTTCGGCTTTTAATCACATCTCTTCCAAAGGACGCCAACTGCATATCCCAGATATCTAAAGTATCTAAAAGCTCCGGCTTAAAGGCAATCTCCTTTAAAAGCCTGTTCCGCTGAATTAAAGTTCTATTGTACTGCACCAGCGCGTGAACGTAAAGACGGCTCAGCTGGCACAGCTCCAGATCTACAAAACGCCTGCGCTCTGCAGGCCCGTTTTTTATAATGTTTAAATCCTCAGGAGAAAAAAATACCACATTTACAATTCCAAACAGCTCGCTGGCTCTGCGGATAGGAAGACCGTTGATAGCGATCCCTTTTGTCTTATTTTTTTTCAGATGCATATCGATCCGGTAAGGCACGCCGTCCTTGCGAATCATCATCTTAATGTGCGCTTCGTCCTGAGCAAACCGGATCATTTCCTTATCCTTGCTGCTTCTGTGAGACTTTGTGGTAGCGCAGAGATAGACAGCCTCCAGCACATTCGTCTTTCCCTGGGCATTATCCCCGTAAAGGACATTTGTTCCAGGATCAAAGTCCATGTGGAGGTCTTTGTAATTGCGGTAATTTTCTAATTCGACTGATTCTACAAACATATAGCTTTCGTTTTCCTATTTTTCAATTTTAACGGCGGTTCCCTCAAATTCCACCACATCTCCGTCATAAAGCTTTTTGCCTCTCTGAAGCTCTACCTGACCGTTGACTTTTACCAGGCCGTCCTGCACGGCAAGCTTGGCATCCACGCCGGATTCCACCAGGTTTGCGGCTTTCAGCGCCTGTCCCAGTTTGATATATTCGTCTCTAAGCTTAATTACTTCCATGATTGAAACGGCTCCTTTATTGTATATTTATACATTTATGCATTATTTTGTCTTTCCACGGCGCACATATATTCTGTTTTCGGAAGTGACTGACGCCGCCCTGATCCGGCCTCCGGTCTCTTTAAACAGCCGCTGCGTTAAAATTAACCGGAAGGATCAGATAGATATAGTTTTCCTCCTCGTCCTTAATAAAGCAGGGAGATTTAGGATTCATCATATAGAGAGTTACCTCTTCATCGTCAATGATTCGAAGGGCGTCTATCAGGAATTTAGGATTAAATCCGATCATCAGATCCTTTCCATACTTGGTAATTCCCACCTCTGCGTTCATCGTTCCGAATGCAGAGTTCATCTTCAGCTGCATACCCTCATCAGTGATTGTAATAATAATAGGTTTTTTATCATTTTCCCTGATCAGGATGCTGGCCCGCTCAATACTGTCTAAGAAACTCCGGCGGTTTACACTGACTTTCGTCTCGTAATCACTGGAGAGCATCTGGCTGATCCGGAAGTATTCCCCTTCAATCAGGCGAGATACCACCAGAGTGGAGTCGAAGTCAAACATAATGTGGTTGGAACTGAAGAAAATCTGTATTTCCGATTCATTGTCCCCACTCAGGATCTTGCTGATTTCGCCGAGAGTTTTGCCTGGAACGATTACTTTTATATCATTGTAATGCTCTTTTAAAAGAATTTTCCTGATAGACATGCGGTGCCCATCCAGAGAAACTACTTTTAATTCGTTATCCTTTACCTCAAACAGCTCGCCAGTCATCATCTTGTTGCTGTCATTGGGTGAGATAGAAAAAAGAGTCTGACGAATCACTTCTTTTAATGTAAACTGAGAGAGAGTAATATAGCGATCCCGTTCAATATGAGGGATATAGCTGAATTCTTCTCCGTCTTTTCCCTGGATTTTGAACACAGATTTATCGCAGGAAATAGTTGTATTGTACTTTTCATCGGATTCTATAATGATGGGGGAATCTCCTCCAGATAATTTTCTGATAATATCGGAAAAAAGTTTTGCTTCCAGGGCAATCTTTCCATGCTCTAAAATCAGGCCTTCTACTTTTGTTTCAATGCCAAGTTCCATATCGTTTCCAGTCAGCTTGATTTCAGAGCCAGAGGCATCAATCAAAATGCACTCTAAAATAGGCATGGTAGTTTTGGAAGGCACAGCTTTAAGAACAATGTTGATACCGTTTAACAGTGAATCTTTTTCAAATGATAGCTTCATAGTTGTTGATAACTCCTTTACTGAAAAAATGAAACGCAGTGTAAGTGAAGATATAAATAAATTCCGCCGTAATCGCCGTAGGGGGCGTGAATATGTGTATAAGTCTGAAAGAGCTTTAAAAATCAATGACTTATACACTGGAAAAAGGTGTGTACAAGTCGAAAAAAGGCGAAGGATAACTTAAGAATTATCCACAGGTTCAAAATGGGTCTGAGGGGCCTGAGAATGATGCTTAAATTATCCACAGATTATCCAGACAGTTTTCCACGTCCCTTGTGGATGAAATATTACTGCGGGCTCAGTTTTTTCTTCAGTATTTCAAGGGTGTTGCGCAGAGACTCATTTTTTTCCATATCAGCCGTGATTTTTTCTGCTCCATGGATAATCGTGGTGTGATCCCGATCTCCCAGACACTTTCCAATTCCCTGAAGAGGGGTGCTGGTCATGGTGCGGCACAGATACATGGCGATCTGGCGGGGATAAACGATCTCTTTATTGCGCTTTTTAGAGGAAATATCAGCGGGGGTGATGCCAAAATGCTCGGAAACCACCTGGATAATAAGTTCCGGCGTAATTTCTCTGGCTCCGCCTGGAGAAATCAGATCTTTTAATGCCTCTTCAGCCAGATCGGTCGTGATTTCTCTCTTATTTAATTTAGAGAGAGCCACGATTTTGGTCAGAGCGCCTTCCAGCTCACGGATATTGGATTTTACATGGGTGGCAATGTATTTGATTACCTCATTGTCAATGTTGTAGCCTTCCAGTTCCTCTTTTTTGCGAAGGATTGCCATTCGTGTCTCATAATCAGGAGACTGGATATCCACAGTCAGGCCCCACTCAAAGCGGGAACGAAGCCTCTCTTCCAGCGTTTCAATCTCCTTCGGAGGTTTATCAGAGGAGATGATAATCTGTTTTTTAGCCTCATAGAGGGCATTGAAGGTGTGGAAAAATTCCTCCTGTGTGCTCTCTTTTCCTATAATAAACTGAATATCATCGATCAGAAGAACGTCATTGTTTCTGTATTTTTCACGGAATTCCGTGGTGGAAATATTGTTTTTATTACGGATGGCGTCGATCAGCTCATTGGTGAATTTTTCGCTGGTCACGTATAAAATCTTGGCTTTCGGGTTATTTTTAAGGATAAAATGGCCGATGGAATGCATCAGGTGAGTCTTTCCAAGTCCCACACCTCCATAGATAAAGAGGGGATTGTAGATCTCGCCTGGGGATTCAGCTACCGCCAGGGAAGCCGCATGAGCCAGATTATTGTTGGCGCCTACGACAAAAGTGTCGAAAGTGTACCGGGGATTTAAGTTGGCATTCTGGATTACCTGTTGATCCACATCAGAGGATCTGGAGAGAAGCTGATTATCAGAAACTTCTGCCGGAGCCTCCTTGATCTGTTCTTTGGTAATAAAATCAACGCTACACTCGATTCCGGTGATTTCCGCAATGGCTACGGTAATCAGAAAACCGTACTTTTTCTGCATGTACCCTAAAAAATGGATGTCAGGAACCAGGATCTGAACCGTATCGCCCTTCATGGAATAAACCTCTGTCGGCAGCAGCCAGGTCTTGAAAGATACGTCGCTCAGTTCGTGTTCTTCCTTAATATGCAGCAGAATTTCTTCCCATTTTTCTTTGATTTTTTCTAACATAGTAGATCTCCTAAATATATTAAAGAAGCAAAACTGCAAATTTGCCCAATCTAATCATATTTTACATGATTACAAATCAATTTTCAATGGAAATGTGAAAAAGTTGGGGATAACTTATGGGGATAAGTGGAAAAAAGGATATACACAGGATAGATTCCACAAAACATGAGAAAATACAAGGGATTGGAAAAAAAGAAAAAAATTGTACACAGGTTGTCCAGCAGTTATGCAGTGAGTTATCAACAAGTTATCAACACCTTGGGGATAAATTATGTAAAGCATGTGAATAAATGTGGGATAATTTGTGGATAGTTTTCAGAAAAGACTGTAAAATCAACAGATTACAAGATGTTGTGCCGGTGGATAACTTGTCCACAAGAAGATGGGAGGGGAAAAACAGAGGTGAGAGAAAAGCGCGGGAAATGCAGAAAATACTTGACTACTGGAGGGTTGTTCTATATAATCAAGAAGATGTTTAGTTTAAAATAGTCTAACTATGGATAAGACAAATTCTTTGATAATCAGATGAATGAGGAGGTGTTTTGAATTATGAAGATGACATTTCAGCCTAAGAAAAGACAGAGAGCTAAAGTTCACGGCTTCAGAGCTAGAATGAGCAGCGCAGGCGGAAGAAAGGTTCTGGCTGCAAGAAGAGCAAAGGGAAGAGCAAAATTAACTGCTTAATGAAGCGTGGCCGCAATTTTCAGTGTAAAATTGTGGCCTTTTCTTTTCTCAAACTTTAACGCGCTGCGGGAGTGCCCAGGGCGGGTCCTGAAGCGAGGGGAGAATACATGAAGCGTTTTAATTCAATCAAAAAGTACGGAGATTTCCAGAAAGTATATAAAACTGGAAAATCCTATGCAAACCGGCTTTTGATTATGTATGTGATGAGGACGGGGGAACAGACTGATACGAGGATCGGGATTTCCGTCAGCAAAAAAGTGGGGAACAGCGTGGTACGCCATCACATTACGAGACTTTTAAGGGAAAGCTACCGACTGAACAAGGACATGGTTAAGACTGGGCTGGACATTGTGGTAGTCGCGAGAGCGGCTGCAAAAGACTCTAATTTCAGGCAGATAGAGAGCGCCTATCTGCATTTATGCGGACTTCATAACATTTTAGAGAATCGAAGTGAGAAGAATTGATAAAAAAGATCTGTATTTTCATGATCCGGGGGTATCAGAAATATATTTCCCCTATGACAGGACCTCACTGTAAGTACACGCCTACGTGTTCTCAATACGCCATTGAGGCACTTCAGAAGTACGGCGCGTTAAAAGGTGGTTTTTTGGCCTGCAGGCGGATACTCAGATGTCATCCCTTTGCAGAAGGCGGTTATGATCCGGTTCCGTAGCAAGGAGGTAGTTAATTGGAATTATTTGTAGCGACTAAGGCAGGCTCAATTTTAGGGCCGTTTGCCAGCCTGTTTGGAATTGTCATGGATCTGCTGTTTCGTTTTACCAGCAGCTTTGGCATTTTCAATATCGGCGTATGTATTATTCTGTTCACCATCATTACAAGGCTCCTTCTGTTTCCGCTCACCTTAAAGCAGCAGAAATCCTCCAAGATGATGGCGCTTATGAATCCGGAAATTGCAGCGATTCAGAAAAAATATAAGGGAAAAACAGATCAGGCTTCCATGGCGAAGCAGCAGGTGGAAATGCAGGCGATCTATGAGAAATATGGCTCCTCTCCTATGGCAGGATGCCTTCCCATGCTGATTCAGTTCCCGATTATTTTAGCTCTGTACCGCGTTATTTACAACATTCCGGCGTATGTTCCTTCTGTAAGAGCGTTTTTTGACAATGTAGTGGAGCCTCTTCAGAATCAGCCGGGATTTGCAGAAAAACTGATTGAAATCGGTGGAAAGATGAGCAATGGCTTCACAGCTGAGGCTTTATCCGGCTCTGCTGATAAAATCGTGGATCTGCTTTACAAGTTCACACCGGAGAACTGGACTCTTTTACAGAACGCGTTTCCGTCCATTTCCGAGGTGATTGCTCAGAATGCAGACAAGATTGAGCAAATGAACTCCTTCTTTGGGATTAACCTGGCAACTGCGCCGTTTACAGGCTTTACGAACATTACGATTGCCTGGGCTATCCCGATTTTAGCCGGTCTGACTCAGTGGTATTCCACAAAGCTGATGTCAAGCACACAGAATACGGATCCTGACGCTCCTGGCGCTCAGATGATGAACAGCATGATGATTATGATGCCGCTGATGTCTGTATTCTTCTGCTTTACTCTGCCGGCTGGTATTGGTATTTACTGGTTAGTACAGGGGATTATTCTCATTTTCCAGCAGATTTTTGTCAACTCCTATATGAAGAAGGTAGATATGGACGAGCTGATTCAGAAGAATGTTGAGAAGATGAATAAAAAGCGTGCGAAGAAAGGACTTCCTCCGGCAAAGATCAATCAGAATGCCGCTGCCAGCCTTAAGAATATTCAGGCAAAGCAGGAGGCAGAGGAGGCTGAGCTGAACCGCAGACTGGAAAGGAATGCAAAGCAGATTAAGGATTCTACAGAGTTCTATAACTCTGAACCGAAACCTGACAGTCTTGCAGCTAAGGCCAGAATGGTTCAGAAGTACAACGAAAAGCACAACAAATAGGAGGGGTGCAGTATGGATATGATCACAGTTTCCGCAAAGACAGTGGATGAAGCTGTTACAAAAGCGCTGATCGAGCTTGAGACGACCAGCGACAAGCTGGAATATGAGGTTGTGGAGAAGGGGAGTTCAGGTTTCTTAGGAATCGGCGCCAAGCCGGCGGTAATCAGAGCAAAGAAGAAAGAGCGGATCGAGGATCGTGCCATCGATTTCCTGAATCAGGTGTTCCAGTCCATGAATATGGAGGTTTCCATCACAGCCGAGTACAACCCGGAAGAGAAGGAAATGAATATTAACATGGAAGGTTCCGACATGGGAATTCTGATTGGCAAGAGAGGTCAGACTCTGGATTCCCTCCAGTATCTTGTAAGCCTTGTGGTGAACAAGAAGAAGGAAGAGTATATCCGGGTGAAGCTGGATACAGAAAATTACCGTGAAAGACGAAAGGAAACTCTGGAGACTCTGGCTAAGAATATTGCCTATAAGGTAAAGAGAACAAAACATTCTGTTTCTCTGGAGCCGATGAACCCATATGAAAGACGGATTATCCATGCAGCACTTCAGAATGATAAGTACGTTGTGACGAGAAGTGACGGAGAAGAGCCATTCAGACACGTAATTATCTCTCTGAAGAGAGACGGAAAAAAAGAAAAGACGGACAGATAGCAGCAAAGACAGCTTGCAAAATCCGAAAACAGTGATTCAGGCAGGGAGCAGGCTCCCTGCCTGTGCTGATTTACACAGAGAGAACAGAGTCTGGCTGCTTTATAAGGAAAGGGATTCCGGGTGAGGGATCGTTTTCCTTATAAAACAGAAAGAAAACACAGATACGGGAAAAAGGAGGCGGAGCAAACGCTATGATCCATACACTGAATAATGATACAATAGCAGCCGTGTCTACTGCACTTACGAATTCAGGAATCGGAATTATCCGAATCAGCGGAGACAGAGCAGTGGAGACAGCCGACAGAATTTTCAGAAAGCCAAACGGGAGACAGCTGAAGGATGAAAAAACCTTTACCATCCACTATGGCCATATTTATGACGGAGATGAGATGATAGACGAGGTTCTTGTGATGCTGATGCGGGGGCCGAGAAGCTATACGGCGGAGGACACAGTGGAGATTGACTGCCACGGAGGCGTCCTGGTGATGAAGAAAATTCTGGAAACGGTAATTAAAAACGGGGCGCGGCCTGCAGAGCCGGGAGAGTTTACCAAGAGGGCTTTCCTGAACGGAAGAATCGATCTGTCCCAGGCTGAGGCGGTGATCGACGTCATCAACGCGAAGAATGATTATGCCCTGAAAAGCTCGGTCAGCCAGCTGAGCGGAGCAATGTCTAAAAAGATTAAGAAGCTGCGGGAACAGTTGATTTATGAGATTGCATTCATTGAATCGGCATTAGACGATCCGGAGCATATTTCCCTGGAAGGCTATCCGGAGCAGCTGCAAGGCCGCCTGGAGCCAGTGAAAGAGGAGCTGACACGTCTTCTGGCCTCCGCGGACAACGGACGCGTGGTAAAGGAGGGGGTTAAAACTGTGATTCTAGGAAAACCAAATGCAGGAAAATCTTCGCTGATGAACGTGCTGGTGGGAGAGGAGAGAGCCATTGTCACGGATGTGGAAGGTACGACCAGGGATATTCTGGAGGAGCACATCAGACTTCATGGAATCAGCTTAAATATTGTGGACACTGCCGGTATAAGGGAGACGGATGATGTGGTAGAACGGATCGGCGTAGACAGGGCAAGACACACAGCGGACGAGGCAGATCTGATTATCTATGTGGTGGATGGCTCCAGGCCGCTCGATGAAAATGACAGGGAGATTATAGAGCTGATTCAGGGCAGAAGGGCGATTGTGCTGTTGAATAAGACAGATCTTGCGATGGCTGTAGATGAGGAAGAGTTAAAAGAGGCAGTGGGACATCCGGTGATTCCCGTATCAGCCAAGGAGCAGAAGGGAATTGACGCGCTGGAGGAGCAGATCAAGGAAATGTTCCTGTCAGGCGAGATTGACTTTAATGATGAGGTGATGATCACAAACATCCGTCACAAAACAGCCTTAAAGGAAGCTCTCGATAGTCTGGAGCTGGTAGAGAGGAGTATTGAGGATGGAATGCCGGAAGACTTTTTTTCGATTGATTTGATGAATGCCTATGAGCAGCTGGGAACTATTATCGGCGAGGCCCTGGAGGACGATCTGGTGAATGAGATTTTCAGCCGGTTCTGTATGGGAAAGTAATAAGGGACTGATAAAAAATGAGAGACAGAATAGAATGCAATATTGATATAACTTTAAGTTATATTTGTAACTTTAAGGCCCAAGGTATGGATACAACAGGCGAAACTATGGGATGAGGCCTGGGATGAAGCAGAATGGAACAGCAGCGCCGAGACACAAGGATGCTGCAGATGGTTTGACAAAAGAATAGAGAGGGAATAAAAAATATGCCGCATTTAGAGGAGACATATGATATTGCAGTTGTGGGAGCTGGTCATGCCGGCTGTGAGGCGGCTCTGGCCGCTGCGCGGCTGGGAATGGAAACAGTAGTGTTTACTGTCAGCGTGGACAGTATTGCCCTGATGCCCTGTAATCCCAACATCGGGGGCAGTTCTAAGGGACATCTGGTGCGGGAGCTGGATGCTCTGGGCGGAGAGATGGGGAAAAATATTGACAGGACATTTATTCAGTCTAAAATGCTGAATCAGTCCAAGGGACCGGCGGTTCACTCCCTGCGGGCTCAGGCGGACAAGGAAATGTATACCCGCCAGATGCGCTGTGTGCTGGAAAATACGGATCATCTGACTATTAAGCAGGCGGAAATTACAGAGATTCTCACAGCGGAAGGAAAGGTGACGGGAGTGAAAACCCTTTCAGGGGCTGTCTATCACTGCCGCGCTGTGGTTCTGGCGACTGGAACCTATCTGAGAGCCAGATGTATTTATGGTGAGGTGAGCAATCCCACAGGTCCTAATGGACTTCAGGCTGCCAATCATTTAACAGACTCGTTAAAGGCTCTGGGAATCGAGATGTATCGCTTTAAGACTGGAACACCGGCCAGGGTAGACAGGAGAAGCATTGATTTTTCCAAGATGGAAGAGCAGTTCGGAGATGAGAGGATCGTTCCTTTTTCCTTTACAACTGATCCAGAATCTGTCCAGAAAGAGCAGGTTTCTTGTTGGCTCACCTATACTAATGAAAAAACTCACCAGATTATCAGGGATAACCTGGATCGCTCGCCGCTGTTTTCTGGAGCCATAGAGGGGACAGGCCCCAGATACTGTCCTTCCATAGAGGATAAGGTGGTAAAATTCCCGGACAAGGAGCGCCACCAGGTTTTTGTGGAGCCGGAGGGACTTTATACCAATGAAATGTACCTGGGAGGAATGTCCAGTTCTCTTCCAGAGGATGTGCAGACCGCTATGTACCGGACGGTTCCCGGCCTGGAGCAGGTAAAAATTGTTCGAAACGCCTATGCAATTGAGTATGACTGTATCAATTCACGTCAGCTGAAAGCGACTCTGGAATTTAAGGCAGTAGAGGGTCTGTTCAGCGGCGGCCAGTTTAACGGCAGTTCCGGCTATGAGGAAGCAGCGGTTCAGGGCTTTATGGCAGGCGTAAATGCAGCCAGAAAGCTGATGGGAAAGGAAGCCGTTGTTCTGGATCGCTCTCAGGCATACATTGGTGTTCTGATTGATGATCTGGTGACAAAGGAAAGTCATGAGCCTTATCGTATGATGACTTCCAGAGCAGAGTACCGTCTGCTTCTCAGACAGGATAATGCAGATTTGAGGCTTTCCGGTATTGGCCATGAAATTGGGCTGATCGATGATGAGCGGTATGAGAGAGTTCTGAGAAAGGAACGCCAGATCAGAGAAGAGGTAGAGCGGCTGAACCAGCTGCCGGTGGGAGCTAACAGCCAGGTACAGGCATGTCTGAGAAAATATGGAAGTACAGAGCTTAAATCCAGCGCTACTATGGCAGAACTGATCCGAAGGCCGGAGCTGAGTTATGAGGCAGTGAAGGAGATAGACCCGAAGAGACCGGAGCTTGAATGGGATGTGGCAGAGCAGGTCAATATTAATATTAAATATGAGGGATATATCCGCAGACAGCAGCAGCAGGTGGCTCAATTTAAGAAGCTGGAAAATAGAAAGCTGGATGAAAAATTTGATTATTCTTCTGTGAAAAGTCTGAGAATGGAAGCGGTTCAAAAGCTGAATCTCTATAAGCCGATGAGTATCGGGCAGGCATCCAGAATTTCCGGCGTTTCTCCAGCTGATATTTCTGTACTTCTCGTTCATTTAGAGCAGCTGAAGCACCAGAATGACTAGAAAAGACACAGAACGATCAGGGGAGCCGCGGAAAAGATAGAAAAGGGACAGCAGGGAGAAGCATGATAAGAGAGAGGTAATGGAGGGACGGATGAGAGAAGATTTTAAGCAGCAGATGGAGACAGAACTAAAATATGCAGATGTGACACTGACAGACAGGCAGATGGAACAGTTTTATAGATATTATGAACTGTTAAATGAGTGGAATCAGGTAATGAATCTGACTGCAATTACAGAGATGACAGAGGTTGTGACAAAGCATTTTGTGGACAGTCTGGCATTGAAAAAAGTGATAATGAATCTGGAGTCAGAAACATTTTCAGTGGCAGACGTGGGAACGGGGGCAGGATTTCCGGGCATTCCGTTAAAGATTGCATTTCCAGGTTTAAAAGTGACACTGTTAGATTCTCTGAATAAGCGGGTCAAGTTTCTGAATGAGGTAATCGGACAGCTGGGCCTGGAGCAGATTCAGGCTGTTCATGGACGTGCAGAGGATTTTGGCCGGAATCGTGTTTCACGTGAAACATTTGATATCTGTGTTTCACGGGCAGTTGCCAACCTGTCTACTCTGTCAGAATACTGTGTACCTTTAGTAAAGGTGGGAGGTTATTTTGTTCCCTATAAATCGGGGCGGGTAGATGAGGAGCTGGCAGACGGTCGGGGAGCGGTTCAGAAGCTGGGAGGAAGTATTGAAAAGGTGGAGAGATTCAGCCTTCCCAATTCGGACGAGAGAACTCTGGTAATGATTAAAAAAATAAAAACGACAGCTGGAAAGTATCCGCGAAAGGCCGGCATGCCGGCAAAAGAGCCGCTGAAGTAGCAATTTGATAGAAGAAAACAGGACAGGCAGAAGTACAGAAAATAGAATGTTTTTGTACTTCTGCCTGTTTTGCGTGTGATAGATAAAAGTTTTATCTATCAGGCCAATAAAATCAGAAGCTGTTTTACAAGCTGCTCAGGCTGCTCCAACTGGGGGAGATGTTTTGATTTGGGTATTAAGGCATATTCAACAGCAGGGTTGATTTCTTGATATTCCTGAATGGTGTTTTTTATGTCAGGTTTCTGAGCGCCTCCTAAGATATAAATACTGTTGTCGATTTTTTTTAAAGAAGGAGAGATATTGCAGCGGGTGTAGCAGCATTCTATGCTGGAAAATACTGCCTTCGGACATCCGCCGAGGTGGGATGCTTCGTAGTAAGCATCAATAAAAGCTGGCTTTATTGATGAGGGAGACCAGAAGAAATCCTGCACGAATTTCTGTGTCAGCAGTTCCCGGCTGGAAGCAATGTGATACAAAAGAGTACCTATTATTGGTAAATCCAGAATAAATTTATAAATTTTAGCATTTTTTCCATAGATTTGTCCACACAAGGAGAGAGGATCTGGATTGATAAAAGCCAGTTTGTCAAACAGTTCCGGATTAATGCTGCAGGCCATGACGGCAAGTGATGCGGATCCTCCTGTTGTGACGATACTTGTGCGGTGTCCGATTTCTGTTCGAATGAAATCGGAGAGAAGCTGCACATACAGATAATTGGTATAGGTAAGATTGGGCTTTTCGGAGCAGCCGAATCCTAAGAGATCTACAGTGTATACAGTATAATGTTTTTTTAGCAGTTTTACAGCCAGATGCCATTCATAACTGCTGGCAGCTAAATGGAAATCATGTATAAGAAGAAGAGGCTTTCCGGAACCTTCTTTTGTATAACATATTTCGCCTAATCTCCATTTGAA
>CAUCIO010000026.1 GCA_958442925.1 uncultured Clostridium sp.
GGGAGCGGGAACTGATTAAGAAAGCGGAGTTTGAGTGCGGAAAAGAAGAGGGCATGAAAACTGGCATTGAGCTGGGCAAGGCTCAGGGCATTGAATTAGGCAAGGCCCAGGGCGTTGAGTTGGGTAAAGCTCAGGGCATTGAGTTGGGTAAGGCCCAGGGCATGAAAGCTTTAACTCAGGCATTACAGGAGCTAGGTGCTTCCAGGGAAACTGCTCTTCTCTCCCTTAAAAAGCAGTTTTCCCTCTCTGAGGAGGAGGCTGAAAGGCAGCTGGAAATGTTCTGGACAAAAGATAACTGATAAAACCTAAAAAAACCTGCATGACATTTGCAGCAAAAGCATAATAAAGGAGCCACAGTTTCTTATCTTCTAATGATGAAACTGTGGCTCCTGTTTATATGATTGCTCTTTCTACTCTTATATTCTCCCTTTTATGTTTATGGAGATGGCCATCAGGCCTTACTGCTCCTCTTTCTTTCTGCGAAGGGAAGATCCCATCCAGAGAAGAATAATTCCGCTGCCAATAAGGGTTACTACGGCTGGAATCACAGGAGTATCATCTCCTGTTTTTGGAAGCACTGCCAGCGGTACCGGGCCGTCTTCAATGATTGTCTCATCTGTAAACGGCGCTCCCGGAGCTAACGGAACTTCGCTGTCGTTGATGGTGACTGTGGAGCCGCCTCCACCGCCGCCACCGCCGCCGCCATTGCCGCCGCTATTTCCGCCTTCTTCTTTCACTTCCGTTACCATAAACTGCCAGTCTATCTTGGAAAGAACACCTGCGTACTTATTGACTAGACTGCTCTCTCCTGCTTCCGGAGTAATGGATGGATCCTCTGTCAGAGTAAGAGTCGGATCTAACTGGAGTTCTACGCGGATGGAACCTTTCCGGCCGCTTTCATAGCCGCCCAGATAAACGGCTCTCTCTCCCTCTGTTCCTCCTGCTGTATCGCCCTGTGTCAAAAGTGTGGAGCCAAGGGAATTTCCTGTGTAGAGAAGCTTCTCTTCTCCACTTGGATTCGTGTACCAGACCTTCATGGAAATCTTCTCCAGAAGCTCATCCTGAAGAACGCTCTGCTCTCTTGGAAGTACCTTCATGTACAGCTTCCATGTCTTATTGCTGGCATTTTCGATGTTTAAGCGATCCCGGTAAATGCCGCCTGGAACCATATTGGTGAAACTCATAAACCAGTTGCCTTCCTCTGCCTGGCCGTCTCCGTCCCGGTAAGGCACATAAGTCATGGTTCCGTCTGTCTCTGCAAATTTCAGGGTCTTAGGCTCTTTTGCCTCAAACACACCTTCCTCAGCAATATTCTTCACCAGGTAGTCCAGAGTCTCTGCATCTTCTGCGCCCTGTCCCAGCACCTGCTGAACAGCCGCCTGAGTAGCCTGAACCGTTGTAGCGTTAATCGTCATGGTATAAGTACCATTCTCATAACCAGTTCCCTGAGAATCGTTTGAGGTAGCTTTCAGCACGATTTTGCCTGTATAATTTCCCTCTCCGTCTGCTTCCGGCTCATACTCCTTGTCTACAATACTGGAAATAATACGGGAATTCATGCTGACGCTGTCAAGCAGCTGAGGAGAACTCTTACCGGCTTCAATAACTCCCATGTAATAAAGAGTAAAGCTTCCATTATCGCCTTCCGGAATCTCATTTAAAAGCAGCCATTTGCCTCTAGCTTCCTCTGCTTTCGTCACTGCCTGCAGACCCCAGCGGTTGGCATCTACAGCGCCGTCAGCATCTCCGGAAGCTAATAAAACTACGTTATTTTTGTTGAATTCAGGAATTGCGGCGTACTCTGTATCGCCGTTCTGGGCCTGGAACGTCAGAGGAAAGGACGGCTCCCAGCTCTGATTAATTACAACCTTCGCCATGGCGTCCACAGTGCCTTTATTAGTTACCTGCACTGCTTTTTCTGTTCTCTCTCCTGGCTTCCAGTTTGTCGGAGACTCGAAGGTTTCGTCCAGAGAAGTATTATAGCTGCCAGTCATAAATTCATTTCCGGCCTTCAGTTCCTGAGTCCAGCTTGCCCATGTCCCGCCTATGGCAGCCACTGAAAGCAGCGCCGCCAGACCTAATACTGCATGTTTGCCTTTCCTCATATCGTTCTATCTCCTGTCTTTGCCTGTTTTCGTCAGGCAGGGGAAAGGAATTTTTAAATGTTGTGCTCCTTTTCCTCTGCCTGGACGGTTTAAGCAGTTTTATTCTGCCTCTAATGCTGTTGGCTTATCAATGCTATTGGAAATTAAGAAGTCGCCAATTATCACATCTTTATCAGTCTCTAATATATTGAGTTCTGAATCGAAGACTTCCTTAACGGCATCAAAAGTTGCCTGAACTGTCTTTGCATTAATGGTCATGGTGTACTGGGCATTCTCATAGTGGAATCCTGATGAAGATTCTTCTACCACTTGCAATTTTCCATTCTCATCCGCTTCATAAACCTTATCTGTTGTCTCAGATTCAATCAATGGATTCATGGTTACAGATGTAAGAAGAGCTGGTGTTTCTTCTCCTTCTGCTACAATGTCACTGTAAACAAAATATAAGTCTAAAGAGCCGTCTTCCTGTGCAGCGCCTCCCGTCAAAAACCATGTGTCCTCTGCATCATTGAAAGAAAAAAATTCCTTAGTAATACCTAATTTCTCATCTCTATTCAACACCCAACCTGCGCTGTTTTGATGAATTGCTACATTATCTCCCCAGTGAACTTGTGCCGCAGATACCTCATTACCCTCGGAATCCTCAAAGACCATTCTCTCGCCGTCCCATTTCTGGGTAATCTTAGCCATTACAGCCATATCCACGTTTCCGGAGTTCTTTACAGATACAACCTTCTCCACTGTCTCGCCTGGGAGCCAGTCTTCCTCCGGCTCAAACTGCTCTACGATATCAGAATCGAAATTTCCTGCCTGGAAATTATTGTCTACTGATAAGTTCTGGTTCCAGTATGCCCATGTTCCGCCAATAGCTGCTACTGCTGCCAGTCCTGCCAGTCCTAACGCCGCTCTCTTTTTCATAATCTTTGTCCTCTTTCCTTTTATAACTGCCTAGGCCTCTGTCTTTTCCTCTTTCTTCTTATCCGGGAAAATCATATCCAGGGCAATTCCCAATATAATGATTCCTGCCATTACGGCAATCACCGCTATGTTTTTACTGTAGTTTACAAAATATCCTGCGTATGGAATACTTACCTTCCACACCTTTCCGATTACCTCGTCGTAGTCCACCGGGCTGGGATCCTCGGATATATTGGCGTCTCCCTTTGTAACAAAATTCTGGGAAAGCTCGCTCTTTTCTACCACGCGGTGAGTCACCATGCCGTCCTCGCCTGCCTGGAAGGTGATGGCGTCTCCTACATTAATATCAGCAAAATCTGCTTCTTTGTAGTAGATAATGCTTCCCACATGGTAGGTAGGCTCCATACTTCCGCTGAGAACCACGACCGGATGGTATCCCGCCAGCATGGGCGCTGCTATCAGAAGATAGCAGGCAATGCAGGCGTATACGATCCAGGTCAGAATATTTACAAATCCTTTGATTAGTCGCATATGTTATGTCCCCGATTTGTAGTATTGTTATTCATTACTGTGCAGAATCAAGATCTACATAATCCAGAGCTGCCTCTCCCCAAGATTCACTAACTGCGTCCTCTGTCGGCTGTACCATATCAATGGTGATTGTCAGCTTGTAATCAGCGTCTGCATATCCGGGACGTTCTGTATCCAAAGCTACCTCTTTCTTAACGTGGAAAGAATTTTTATCATCCTTTGCTTTCTGTGCGGCAGCTAACATAGTTTCGTCATTCTCTCCATTTACAGCTACCAGCCACTTTGTATCAGCATTTGGTTCGGTGTCCTTGCCTTCAGTTGTGCAGTATTTGTATGTCGTTACGTAAATTCCCATGTCTACGTCTTTATTTAAAGTTACAGACTCTAACAGACTCTCTGTTTTTGCTCCTGCAGCTAACTGACCGCTGTAGTACCAGTAGCCATCGCTCTGCAGAGTCCATTTACCATTGTCTGCCAGATTCTTCTTTACAACTGTCTGATCACCCTTTACTAATCCATCTTCGGGCTCAACCTGTTTTTCCTCTGTAAACTTGGGCTGTTCCTTACTCTCAATTGCAATCAGCTCTGCATTGCCTCTTGACCATGTCTCTGCCATTTTTACACGAACGAGTAATGGGGAATCTCCTGTATTCTCAGCTACTACTTCCTTATCTACAGTAGCGCCCGGATGCCAGTCATCACCATCAGCTGGGTTAAAGTGCTCCACGATAGAACCGCCATAGCTTCCTGTGCTGAATGGGTTCGTAATTGCTGCTGTCTGGTTAAAGTATGCCCATGTTCCACCTACTGCTACTAATGCTGCTAAACCGCCAAGTGCTGCTGCCTTCTTATTCATCTTCATTACTTTTTCCTCCTCATAGATTCTTTTATTTTAACCAGTAAAACTGCTGGCCAAGGTCTTATTTCTGAAGTTCCCAGTCCCAATTTGCTTTTGCAAACTCTACTGTTTCCGCATCAAATACAGATTTGACTGCTTCTTCTGTGGCCTGGACTGTGTGGGCCTTGATTGTTAAATTGTAAGCTGCGTCTGAATAACCTGTGAGAGTTTCATCTGTCACAACATCTGAACGCATATGATAAAGAGTTTCGCCTTTTTCCTTCAATTGCTTTACCAGTTCCGCTTCGGAAATTGGATTTCCCTCTTTGTCTTCAGGAAATGGCTTCCAATCGCTTTCCGGAACTGTCTCCTCCGGATTTGTGGAATACTTCTTTATCACTGTAATTTTTCCTAAATCCGCATCTTTTGAAAGTGTCACAGCATCTAACAGATTAGTCTCTGTCGTTGCTCCTGCGGGAAGAGTTTTCGTATAGTAGTAATAACCGTCTCTGTAAACCCAGTCTTCTCCCAGATTAAGCGTCTTTTCTACTACAGAATCATCTTTGTCCGTAAGGCCGTCTGTCGCACTGTCCTGCCAGACACTCTCAAATTTATTGTTTGCTTCTCCGTGGCCTTCCTCTTTTTCAGTTGTATCAATGGTAACGTAAGCTCCGTCATCCTTTTCCCAGGTCTCCTGGAAGCTGACGCGCACTACCATTGGCACATCGCCTGAATTCTTAACTGCAAAGTCTTTGTTCACCGTTGTTCCCGGCTTCCAGTCTTTTCCTTCCTCCGGCCGGAACTCCTCCACAATCTCCGTGTCGAATTTACCGGCTTTCAGAACATTCACTGCTTCCAAATCTTGATTGAAATACGCCAGGGAGCCGCCGACTGCAAACACTGCTGCGATTCCTGCAAGAGCAGCGATATGTTTCTTTCTCATTTTCTGTCTCCTCCTGTCCTCCACTTCACCTTCCTGCGAAATGGTTTTCTATGGCTTTTTCTAAGATGTTGGAAGCAAGTCCTTCCACTCCAGCCGTTCCGCTCCAGGTGTTAACTGTGTCGGTTCCCAGTTGGAAACTGCCAGAGAAGCGGCGTCTGCCTGAACTGCTTCTGCGTTAAAGTCTACAATAAATCGGCCTGTGCTGTAATCAGCTGCATGAGTGTCATTAGATACCTCCGGATTCAAAGTCAGACTATCCAGGAAGTTAGAAGTTTTGCTTTTATCCTTTCCTTTTCCTTCCAGGATATGAGCGTAATAGTAAGTTCCACTGTCCTTTGGAATTTCAACCCAGTCCTTGGCAAAACCTTCTGGATACTTCAGCGTAACCATCTCTGTTTTGAGATCTTCTGCTTTCTGATTTGTCTCTTTATCCTCCCAGTAAGTATCCATCTTCAGTCTGAGAACCAGCTCCGTATCTCCTGTATTCACGAAATACGGTTTTTTATCTACTGTCTCCCCCGGCAGAATCGTCTCTGCCGGGTTAAAGTCCTCTATCATATCAATGGAACTGTTAGTTGTATGAAACGGATTCACAATTGACTGTGTATCTGAGTAGTAAGCCCATGTGGAGCTGAATCCAACTGCCATGGCGGAACCGGCCAGGATAACCGCTAATCGTTTATATAATTTCATAATCAGTTCCCTCCTCCGGCTGTTCCGTCAGACCAGATGATCTCTGCTGTGTCTTTATTAGACGGCCACTGGTCTTCATTCTGGTCTTTGTCAATTGTTGTATTTCCGTCATCAATTGTTGCTGAAATGTTCTGCTCAAACAGTTTGGCTACCGCGTCCTCGCTGACTTTCCACTGGTCGCTGGCCTGAACCACTTCTGCTTGGAAATGGATTTCATACTCGGCATTTGTATACGTACTCTTCAAAGCTTCTTCTAAGGTATTAATCTTAGAAAAATCAACGCTTTCCATGAAATTTTCTGTCGTACTGCCTGCTGGAAGAACCTTCTTATAATAATACCAGCCGTCTTCTCCGAGTTCCCAGTTCACGTTGGAAATCACTTTGGAGGCTACATCGCTTTTACCGTCTGGCATTTTGTTGGAAAGAAGTTCCCTCTCTCCGTCTGCTTCTCCTGAAGTACTCCATGATTCAGAATAAGCCACTCTGAGAAATACGTCCGCTGAACCTGGATTCTTAAAGCTTACCTTCTTCGGCTTTGTCCAATCGCTTGGATCATCGTCTTTCAGGTCTTCATCTACCTCTACTACTACAGTATCCGTAGAAATCTCATTTTTCAGGTTTATCTGATGTCTGATTACTGCGCTTGTGCTGCCGATGCCAACCGTGAGCGCTGCCAGAAGGGCGATTCCGGACAGCTTGATCATATTTTTTTTCTTTCTGCTTTTATACAAGTGGATCACCCTCCTCCTCTTCCATCTCTGCTACCTTTTTGTTTCTCTTGCCTGTGTCTGCTGTTGGCTGAGACTCGGCTGCTTCCCTGGCCGCTGACTTATCATTAGTAAACGGGTCTTCTGGATTTCCAGTTGTCCAGTTCGTTACCTGGTCTACGCTGTGGAAGTAGCCTTCATGTGTCAGATTGTTCGTTACCTTTACAATCAAATCATCTCCTGGCTGTACAGTAAGAACCTTATTCGTATCGTTCCATCTGCCAGCTGTTACATCTGTTTCAGGCTTTTCACCGACAGCTTTCTGGAATACCTGAATTCCCTTCAGGCTGTATTCCATCGGCACGGCCTCTGAAATCTTGAAATGAGCCTCTCCCTCTGTCTTTACAACTGGAGATGTTTCCTTATTTTTCAGCGCTACAGATGAGAATTTCTGTCCCTGAGAACCATCTACATCTATTTTCTCCAGATTGATAATAAACTTCGCATCTGCGAGAGGCGTTTTATTATCATCAATCTCAACCAGCTTCTGGACTACGAACTGTCCTGTCTGCGGTACCTGGAGAACCGGGTGCTGATAGTAAATCGGATCATCCGTATTTGTATAAGAGCCGTATATATAGGTTAAAGTAGCCTCTTTATTAGAGCGGAAACCTGGCTGTCCAGCACTGGCGCTTCCAGTTCCATCTTCTCCAATCGAATCGCCATATGGCTTTTCTGAATTCTCCTGTGCATTTTTCTTATACTGCTCTAGTGCAAAATTTGATGGTTTTACTTCAAAAGAAATACTATATTTTTCATCTTTCTCCAGTTCATAATTAGCATCAAATGTTACCTTAATAGTTTTTCCGATAATTTCTTTCTTTGGGTTGGCAACAGCCATTTCTTCAGCTGTCAAGGGCTTTCCATCTTTTAATATCTTGATCTCATCTACAGTAGAAACTAAATCTGCATACTCGCTTAAAGTATCCTGAATACAAATACCCTTAAATCCATATGTGACACTTCCTATTTCTGTTGCAATCTCTTCTTTGATTTTATTAAAGACTGCTTTTATCTCTTCCTCTGTAGCGCCTTTCTGCACTCCTCCCTTTATATCTGCACCCTTATTCTGTGCGCACTCTACAAGGCCTTCCAAATAATCAATAGAAGCATCGTTTGAAATTCCGACTGCATAGAAAGTAATGCCAGTTAAATCCATTGCATTAATTTTATTATATGAAGCATCGTTGCTTTCTCCATCTGGTTCTCCATCTGTCAAAAATACAAAATACTTTTTCACATTGTCCTTACCGGAATTTCCATTATATCCATTTTTCAAGGTTGTAAGAGCGGCCTCTAATCCGGCTGCCGGTTCAGTTCCTCCATTCGCATAGGAAATCTTCAAGCCGGAAAGAGCTGTGTTGGTATCTCCTGTCCATGAGCATGTCTGTTTATAGGATGGTATATTTCCTACTGGCGAAAAGCTGTCCGCAGAAAATTGATACCCTGCAATATGCAAATCATAATCATCCTTACATAATTCAGGAATAATCGCATCTAAAGAATCATTTACGACATTTTTTCTTATTGCAGTTCGATAGTCGTCTCGGTCTACGTGAAAATCCATGCTTCCTGATCGATCAATCAGAAATACGATCTCTGCCGGAATTTTCTTAGGCTCTGTAATCGTCTCCTCTACCGGAGATGTTACATCTAACGTCAGAGTGTAATTACCGGACTCGTTTTTCTCAATCGCTTTCTGATAAGCTAAATCTGGAATCTCCAGCTTTTCCGGCACCGGAATAATTGGGTGCGGATACTCCTGAGGTCTAATCGTACCATAGGAATATGTAGCTTTACTATTAGTATGTACACCAGTCTTATCTGGAGAACTGATGTCTGTACCTTTATAGTTTGTATCTGCATCTCCCGGTACAATATCCTCTGCCGGAATTTCTCCTGCAAATACCTCCGCATTCTTTTTTACAGTAAACTGCAGTTCATAAGTCGCTTCTGGATCTAATTCTACGTCCGCGCCAAAACGAAGTTCAATTCCCCATGTAGAATTCTTCTCGTCTGGTGGAAGGAAGCTAAGGCTTTTATACTCCGCTGGTGTTGCAGCACCATTTTTAATCTTAATAACTTTTGCATCAGTATCAGTTATCGGATCCCTGTCTGTACCTAAGAACTCAACGTATTTGCTAAGTCTGTCGTCAATTACTACATTTGTCATCTTCAGGCTTTCGGAAATCTTATTTAACGCATCTGTTAAGCCTCCATTTGCCAAGCTGCCTGAATTAACTGAAATCACATTCCCACGATCTGTTGTATCAACTTTATACTCTGGATCCTGATAAGAAGAGCCTTCTTTAATTCTCTCTACACTTCCAGATAAGGCATATAAATACTGTTCAGGTGTGAAATCCTTATAGGACTGATATTTGCCATCATCTGTATTATTATTTCCTATTTTATCTGGCACTCCAAATCCTACTACGAACATGCTGCCATTGCTCTGCTCAAGATAGCTTTTGAATTCGTAAGCAGCAGCCATGGTTCCTAAAGCTGTATCTTTGTTTGGATATCCTAATCCCTCACCATATTCGGCACTTACTCGGCCAGTATCGAATACATCCCTCTGATTTGTATAATTTGTAGGAACTCCATCGGTTAAAAATACCACTACCAACGCATTTGAGGATTCTGAACGCTTTTCAATCGCCTCTTTCGCAGACCACAAGCCCTCTTCATAGTTTGTATCCCTTGCACTTGCTTTTAACTGGCTAACTGCACTCTTAACGCTACTTACACTTTGTGTCCAGTCACAGCTTCCCTTTAAGTCATCTGCTCTTGCACCACTTCCATAAGGAACTACTGTAAAACGGCTTCCTGGATATTTAGAAGCAATATTCTCAACAAATCCCGGATGATGTTTTCCCAAAATTGAGGTTCCATTCAATGCTGTCTTCAGCATATCTAAACGGCTTGATTCATACCGCCCTGGTTTATTTCCATCAGCATCCTGATTCATACTCGTAGACTCATCCACTACCAGTACAACATCAAAGCCTTTGCTGTCTCCTCCACCAGATAATCCTAAATGAAGTCTGTAATTTCCGTCCTTAAGCTCCTCTATCTGCTTGTATGCGCTCTTTACTGTAATTCCATCCAGTGCCTTCAGGGATATACTTCCCGCCATCACCACAGCTTCTGTCTCATCGCTTCTGCTGCTCTTGAACAGCTTGAACGCTCTCTTCGGCTGTGCCTTCTTTACGGTTGCTCCTACTGCTGGAAGCATAGTCATGTTGAGGTAGGAGATTCCATCGTCCTCGCTGTCGTAGGCTACGGATACCTCGTCTGTGTAGTCCTCCTCTTCTTCAGCCTCTTCCTCTTCTTCCTCCATCATTTCCTGCCACTCATCGAAGCTCATATCACCGAACTCGTCCTCCTCGAACTCTGCGTTCGGGTTTGGTCCCATTACTATAGGAAGGTTCAGGCTGGATTTGGAAAGCTTCGCGCTGTCAGAATCGGAACCGCCATTGTCGGAGCTGCTGCCGGAACCGGAGTTTCCGCTGTTTCCGGAATTGCTGCTGCCGCTGCCTGAATCAGAACCACCCTGGTGGGAATCGCCCTTGTCGGAGCTGTCTCCCTTATCAGAGGAACCGCCCTCGTCCTTGCCGCCTTCTGAGCTGCTGCCGGAACCGGAATTTCCGCTGTTTTCTGTATTTCCAGTATTTCCGCTGTCAGCGTTTCCATGATTGTCATTGCCGCTGTCAGAATCAGAACCATTATCTTCGGAGTTTCCTGTATTTCCATCATTTCCAGAATCTGTATTTCCGTTCTCTGTGTCTGTATCAGAGGAGCCGTTATTCTCCTGCTGGCTGTCAGAACCGCCGCCTGTCTGGCCGTCCTCCGGCTTTTCTGCTGGAGCTTCTGTATCTGCGCTGCCGCCGTTTCCGCCCTCTGTCTGACCGTCTTCTGTCTGGCTGTCATCAGAAGCGCCCTCGTCTGTCGGGTCATCCTCAGAGTCGCTGCTGCTGTCTCCGGAACCGCTTCCTGAGCCGCCGCCAGCGTCAGGAGAACCTGCCTCGTTGGCATCCTCTGCAGGCTGCTCTGCCGGGCCTTCTGTCTCTTCCTCAGTCTCTGCGTAAAGCTCTGTATGGCTTGGAACGACAATGTCGTCTGCATTCAGATTTTCAATATTCAGAGTGAAGGTTACGGTTCCATCGTCTGCGTTGACATACAGGAATACTAACTCCTCATTTCCTGTCAGAACGTAGTTTCTCTCTGCCGCATCGGAACCGGTAGCGTCAGAATCAGTTGCCCTGACTGTTCCCTCTTCCTTCTCAAATGCCTCGTAGGCTTCCTTTTCTACCCGGACGATAATATAGCCGTAAGCCTTATCGCTTCCGCCTGTCAGACGTCCGCCGTTTCCGTTATCACCGAAAAGAGTAAAGCTTCTGTAACCCTTAAACAGAGCGCTGTAGCTCTCGTTTTTCCCCTCAGCATCCTTCATCAGCCGGATCTCAGAATCGAAATCAAACTCATATCCTGCTGAAATCACTCGGATTGCCTCTTCCTTCAATTCTTCGCCGCTGATTGTCTCCTCCGGCATCAGAATCTCAGATGCATTGCTGTCTGTCGCTGTCGCATCGCTGGGAGTTGCCGCCATCAGCGCATCACTGGACGTGGCAATCTCTGCTGCGTACACGGCTGAATTCATGTTTGCCATGCACATACAGAAAACAAGAAGCCATGCAACCGCACGTCTGAAGCTTCTCTTCATGGGGCTGTTGCTTTTTGCACGCGACATTTTCTTTCTGAATTCCATATTTACCCCTGCCTTTCCTTCCATCACTCCAACTCAACCTCCTCTTTTTCTATCTCAAATTCGTGATTTTCATCGCTTTCTTTTTTTTCAGTTTTTTGTCAAAATTCTTAACTTTTCCTGAATTCCTCTTCATTTTATTCGATTGCCAATCACAAAACCAATCACAAAAAATCTCATTTTTATTTTTTCTGTTTTTTAGCGTCTCTGTAAGGTTTTTCTATGGCGGCTCAGACCTGTTTGCCGCCTTTTTTTCAGATCGGTGTTAAAATTGCGCAAAAAAATACCCATCCTGTCTCAAAACATAATGGGCTGCGCCTTACTTTTTATAATTGCCATAAGAAAAATTTTACTATATAATGAACACATGGGAAACCATAGAGCCAGGCGGCTTACCCTCCTACCTCGGAGGGGCTAACCCTCCAGACGAAAGAAAGGAGGGCCTGCCAATGTACGTTACATATTCTGACTTGATTCAGTTTTGTATATTCATTGTTGCCCTTGTCAGTCTTTGTTACGAGATTTTCAGGGACAAAAGAAAATAGCCGCCACTACTCGCACTAGTGACGGCCTAACGTAAGTTAAGTAAATCATTATTGAGGGTAAGCCACCTCTGTGGTCTTCCCTTTTTCTGTCTTTAATATATCATATTTCCCAGCAGGATACAAGCAAAAATACCCATCCTGTCTCAAAACAGAATGGGCTGCGCCCGCATTTCTTATTCGCGCTTAAAAATCCAGCATTCCTCCCATGCCCCCCGCGTATGTGACGTCTGTAGAAATAACCACCTCTGCCTTTTTTCCAGAGAGGTCGCGGAAGTTCCGGCAGATTCTCTTTCCCACCACTTCGCTGTTCTCCTCCCCTACTCCTGTAAGCAGGATTAAATACTGGGACGCGCTGTACTTAGCGTAGACGTCGCTCCTTCTGAGAGCCCGCCCAATGGTTTTTCTGAGAAGCTCCGAGCGGGCTTTTAACTTCTCCTGATTCTGAATTACCTTCCCCTCATAATCTGTAATCGTACACAACATCAGGCAGAAGGGCTTTCCATTTCTCTCGCTGCGCCGGGCTGACAGACGGTAAATGTCAATAAAGCTTGGCAGAGAGCAGTAGTAAGCGTTGATCTTTTCGTCTTCCTGCTCTCTTAACTCTGCCCTGATATTCTTCAGCACGTCCGGACGGTTGACAAACTGGCGGCTCATGGTTTTATAACATTCCAGCATTTTATCGGAAGGCGGAAGTCCCATCTCCTCAGAATACCGCTTGGCCGTATTGTCATAGAGAAGGAACGCCTCCTTATACCTTCCCATATAAGTCATGCTCTCAATCTGGCCCACCTGCCAGTTATCGAAGGGGTACACCTGGGCCGCCTGGCGGTACAGCTGATACATACCTGGATAATCCTTCTGACCTTTCATATAATCACCCAGCCAGGAAACGGCTCTCTCATACATCCGCTTAAACCGCAGGCTCTCTACAATCACCCAGTTTTCTGTGGAAATCGAAGTCAGCAGCTCGCCCTGATACAGTTCCTCCGCCTTCTTATAATATTGAAAGGTCTCCTTCTCCTGCTGCCCCTTTTTATCTCCCATTTCCACCAGGCGCTCGAATTCCCTGGCGTCTACCCACACGGGAATTGCCCGATCCCAGAAGTAAACGCCGTCCTGGTTAATCACATAGAGAGACTTCGGAAATCCGCTCTCTGCCAACACCTTACGGAGGCGGTAAATCAGGTTATTGAGGCTGTTGTTCAGACTGGACAGGGAATCCCGGTCGTAAAGCATTCCCGCCAAATCGTCCCTGGTCACTCCCTTCTCCCCTGCCAGCCATACGATCTGCAGAAGCTGGATCAGCTTCGAAGAGCTGTTTCTCCCCAGGGACAGGATCTGATCTCCGTATTCCACAGAAAACCGCCCCAGCATATAGACAGACAACACATTTTTCCTATTCTGAGCCACAAGATCTCCCCCTTTTCCTTCTATTTTTAATCATAACGTAAAATCTAGTCTCCGTCCAGTCACATTCTGGTTTGTTTTGTTATATTTATGTAAACTTATTTTGTCTGCTTTTTCATTTTACAACATCTTTCTTTCTGTTTTTAAACGTGTTATAATGATTTTGTTTCACATTGAAACAGACATGACAGCCGCTGCCTGCGGCTCAGATTGTGGAGGAATAAAACATGAGCGATAAAAAAGTACGAATTCTGGGCATCGCTCCCTATGAGGGTATGCGTTCGATTATGCTGAAAGCTGCCGAGGCGCGGGACGACATTGATCTGACTGTCTGTGTAGGCGACCTGCAGGAGGGCGCGGAGATTGCCAGAAGAAGCTTTCACGACAATTACGATATTATTATTTCCCGCGGAGGAACTGCAGAGCTGATTGGGCAGATTACCACTATTCCTGTGATAGAGATTCCCCTGTCTGTCTACGATATTCTGCGGGCTATCAAGATGGCGGAAAACTTCGCCTCCCGCTATGCCATTGTAGGCTTTCCCGGCATTATCAGCAGCGCCAAGCTGCTCTGCGATCTGCTCCAGTATAAGGTGGAGACCTTTACCATTCACAGTACAGAGCAGGTGGAGGAGACCCTGCACACCCTGAAAAAGAGGGGATACCGCATGATCCTCTGCGATATGATTGCCAGCACCACGGCCAAGCGCCTGGGGTTAAACGCTATCCTGATCACATCGGGCAATGAAAGTATCAGCAGCGCCTTTGACCAGGCAGTAAAGCTGTGTTTAAGCTATGCCAATGTGCGGGAGGAAAACCGTTTTCTCCGGGAAGTCATCCGCACTGGCAGCCAGTCCACAGTGATCTTTGACAGCCAGGGACAGATTTTCTGCTCCTCTCTCCCGGAAAATGAAGAAACTCCTGTGATTCAGACACTGAAAAAGGAGCTTCCTTCTGCCTCTGAGGAACCCCATAAAAGCTTTAAAAATATAGACGGCACTCTGTACTCCATTACCAGCCGCCTGGTTCCCTTCTGCGGGGACAATTACCCTGTCTTCCAGTTTACGGACAGCAAGGTTCCCTTTGCCACCAGCAAATACGGGGTACAGTACTTAAACCACATTGATGTGGAAAACAGCTTTTTTAACAGCTTTTTCAGCGTCACAGGCGCTATCGGCCCCCTGCAGAACACCATCTCCCAGATGGCCCAGACCCAGTACCCTGTGATGATTTTCGGGGAGGAAGGAACCGGCAAGGAGCAGGTGGCGGCAGCTATTTACAATGAGAGCAGCCTCAGGAACAATCCGTTTATCACGGTAAATTTTGCCCTAATGAACGACAAGAGCTGGAATTTTCTCACCAATCACTATAATTCGCCGTTTAATGATAATAACAATACCATCTATCTGAAGAATCTCCATGTGCTGGATGAGGAACGGGCCAGAAAGCTGCTGTCCATTATTGTGGATATGAATCTGTGCCACAGAAACCGCCTGATTTTCTCCTGTGTGTGCAGCCGCAGCGGTGAAATTCCCAAGACCTGTATGGAATTTGTGAATCTCCTCACCTGCCTGACGATCCGCCTGAAGCCTCTCCGGGAGCGGACGGAGGACATCCCCACTCTGGCTAACCTGTATCTGAGCAATTTAAACGTCTCTCTGGCCAGAGAAATCCTGGGACTGACTCCCGGCGCCATGGATCTTTTAAAGGCCTTTGACTGGCCGGAAAATTATACCCAGTTTAAGCGGATATTAAGCGAGCTGACGGTTATCACCACCTCCTCCTATATCACGGAGGAAACCCTGTCGGGCCTGCTGGAAATGGAGAAAAAAACTACCTTTCGGCGGGTAGGCCCAGGCCCCTCCCCTGAATACGGAGACAGCAGCGGCATTTCCCAGAGCTCTTCGGTGATTCTCGATCTGAAACGCCCTCTGGCAGAAATCGAACAGGACATCATCCACGCTGTGCTGGAGGAGACAAAGGGAAATCAGACAGCGGCAGCCCGGCGCCTGGGCATCAGCCGGACGACTCTGTGGCGGCTTCTGAAATCATGATCTGCATTTATAATGATTGTTCCCGGCCTTTCCTTGACACCTGGAAAGCCGGATGATAGTATGGAAAAAAATGATTGCAGGAGGATTGTGAGTATGTATATTGTATGCCTTGATATGGAGGGAGTTCTGGTCCCTGAGATATGGATTGCTTTTGCCGAGGCCAGCGGTATCCCGGAGCTGAAACGCACCACCAGAGACGAACCGGATTACAATAAGCTGATGCGGTGGAGGCTGGATGTGCTGAAAGAGCACGGGCTGGGACTGCCTGAGATTCAGAAAACTATTTCCCAGATTGATCCGCTGCCGGGAGCCAAGGAGTTCTTAGATGAGCTGCGTTCCTTTACCCAGGTCATCGTACTCAGCGATACGTTTGAGGAGTTCGCCATGCCCCTGATGAAAAAACTGGGATATCCGGCTCTGTTCTGCAATTCCCTCAGTGTGGATCAGGACGGAACCATTACAGACTTCCACATGCGGGTGGAAAATTCCAAGCTGACTACTGTGAAGGCTCTTCAGTCCATCGGTTTTGAAACCATCGCCAGCGGCGACAGCTACAACGATCTGGGCATGATTCAGGCCAGCAAGGCCGGATTCCTCTTTAAGAGTCCTGAGAGTATCCGGGCCTCTGTACCGGAAATTCCTGCCTTCGATACCTTTGATGAACTGCTGCAGGCCATCAAACAGGCTATGGTATAGGTTTTGTTATAATTTCTTTATGAATCCGTAAGATTGGTTTAGAAGTTTTTTAGAGACTGGACAAATATTAGACACATTTATCAGTTATTATAATCATGTAATCAACAAGAGGCCAATGAACATAGAAACAGCGCGCATCCTTTCATTGGACTCGCCTAACAATTATTTCCTTTATATAGATTTTCTGAAACCCCTTTTTCCTTTCCCCCTTTTATGTTTCAGAAAAAAACGGGAGCACTGCAGAGAGCGGCGTAAGCGCCGGGCAGCGCTCCTCTTTTTTGTTCTTTTTTATTCTTTTCTCTGCAGTTTACCAGCACAGCACCTCGTGGCCCGTTTCTGTCACCAGCACCATGATTTCCCACTGGGCGGAGGGCTTTCCATCTTCTGTATACACGCCCCAGCCGTCGTTATCGTCCACATAGACCTCACAGCCTCCCATGTTGACCATAGGCTCAATGGTAAATACCATGCCTGGAGCCATCATGATACCGGTTCCCGGCTCTCCGATATAGCCTACCCAGGGATCCTCGTGGAATTCCAGGCCTACGCCGTGGCCTCCGATCTCCCGGACTACGCTGTAACCGTTTTGAACTGCGTGCTCATGGACTGCATGGGCCATATCCCCCAGAAATCCCCAGGGTTTTACCTGTTCAAGGCCTTTTTCCACACACTCCTTCGTCACATCCACCAGCCGCTTCTTCTCCGGGCTTACCTCTCCGATGCAGAACATGCGGGAGGAATCGGAATAATATCCCTTGTAAATGGTGGAAACGTCCACATTGATAATATCCCCGTCCTTTAACACCACATTCTCCGCCGGGATGCCGTGGCACACCTGGTCGTCAATGGAAGTGCAGACGCTCTTGGGAAATCCCTGGTATCCCAGCGGCGCCGGGATTCCTCCCCGTTTTGTCGTCTCCTCATAAACCCATTTGTCAATCTCTTCAGTAGTTACTCCCGCCTGGATGTGCTCCGCTATATAGTCCAGCACAGCAATATTAATCTTGCAGCTCTCCCGGATTCCCTCTAACTGCTCCGGCGTCTTGATCATATCATGGGAAGGAATAAAATGGCCCTCTCTGGCCGCCTCCTCCAGTTTTTCGTCAAACGCCTGATGGCAGTGCTTGTATTTCTTCTGGCTGCCGCACCAGCAGGCATCATTTCTTCCAAGTTTCTTCATGGTTCAGCGCTTCCCTTCTTTATTATAAATAATTAAATTAACCGCAATACTTGAAGTCTATCACATGAAAAGATAAAAAGCAAATTCAGAGGATGGAGGCGAAAGAAATTTTCCCTGTTCCAGTTGAAAGTCACAGGAAAATTTCTGTTCGCCCCTTAGCCGATCCAATCTGTGAAAAAAGGAGAGAGGAAAGCTTTCCGGCGACTAAGCTTTTGGTGGAGCATCTCCCTGCGTATTTATATAAAACACATTCAGCTGATATAAGTGATAATGGCGAGGCTTTCGTAACGAGGTTCGCGCTTATTTCCGCCATCCGGAGTCGCTCTGAGAGAAGGAGAGCGGAAAGTTTTCCAGCGACTAAGCTTTTGGTGGAACATGGAAAACTTTCCCTCTCTCCCTCTCCCCAACATCTTATCATCTTTTTTACTGAATTTTCCCGCAAAATCAGGTATAATAAACAGATTATCAATAGTTATGACAGGAGTGTATTCGTTATGAACAGACATGAGGAGAGGCTGCGGCATTTTCCGACTCCGAAAACCAGAGTAGCCAATATCGCCGTTACGCTGGCGTTTCTTTCTATCGCTACCGCTGTCTCGTTTTTCTTTTTTACAAAAATGGAGGAACCTGCCTCCAGCATCAGCTTGTGCTACATTCTGGCTCTCTTTCTGACAGCCAGGTATACGACAGGCTATTTTTATGGGGTTCTGTCAGCTCTGATCAGCGTAGGATGTGTGAATTTTCTCTTTACCTATCCATATTTTGAACTGAATTTCACCTTGAGCGGCTACCCTATGAGTTTTATTGCCATGTTTACGATTTCCACCATTACCAGCGCCCTGACTACCAATATCAAGGAGCAGGCCCGGATTATCTCGGAGCGTGAAAAGCTTTTAATGGATGCGGAAAAAGAGAAGATGAGGGCCAACCTGCTGCGGGCCATTTCCCACGACCTGCGGACTCCTCTCACCAGTATTATCGGTTCCAGCACCGTCTACTTGGAAAATGAAGCCAGCCTGGCGGATACGGAGAAAAAGGCCCTGGTAAACCACATTTTAGAGGATTCCAACTGGCTGCTGAATATGGTGGAAAACCTGCTTTCCGTCACCCGGATTAACAATGAAACGGCTAAGGTCAACACCTCCATGGAGCCAGTGGAAGAAGTGATGGGAGAGGCTGTCAGCCGTCTGAAAAAGCGGATTCCAGACGCGGCTGTCCAGGTTCGGGTTCCAGATGAAATTTTGATTATTCCCATGGACGCCATCTTGATCGAGCAGGTACTCATCAATCTGATGGAAAATGCAGTGGTACATTCCAAAAGCGCCAGACCCATCGAATGCTTTGCCGATTCATCGCCTGATTTTGTCACCTTCCACGTAAGGGACTATGGAGTCGGCATTCCCCCAGAGAAGCTGAATACCATCTTTGACGGCTCCTCCTCCACTGCCAGCACATCCACGGACGGAAGAAAGGGCATGGGAATCGGCCTTTCTATCTGCAAAACCATTATAAACGCCCATGGCGGCACTCTGGCCGCTTTCAATCACCCCGATGGGGCAGAATTTTATTTTACACTTCCAAAGGAGGACTCAAGCATTGTCTCATAAAATTTCTATTCTTCTGGTAGAAGATGAACCAAATATCTGCAACTTCATTACAGCCACCCTCTCTGCCCATGACTACAGAGTTTCCCAGGCTCACACAGGAAAGGACGCCCTGTCCATCATCACTTCCCAGTGTCCGGATCTGATTCTCTTAGATTTGGGACTCCCAGATATGGATGGTATGGAAATCATCCGCCAGGTGAGAACATGGGCCAGCATCCCCATTATCGTCATTTCCGCCCGTATTCAGGAGCAGGAGAAGGTAAAAGCCCTGGATCTGGGCGCAGACGACTACCTGACTAAGCCCATCGGCACATCGGAGCTTCTGGCCCGTATCCGCACCGCCATGCGCCACAGCAACCGGCTGAATACCGACTCCCCGTTATATAAACGGCCATTCCAGGCCAAAGATCTTGTCATTGACTTTGACAAGCACATGGTCACTGTGGGAGGGCAGGAAACCCACCTGACTCAGAACGAATTTAAAATTATCGCCCTGCTGGCTAAAAACTCCGGCAGAGTCATGACTTACGACTC
>CAUCIO010000027.1 GCA_958442925.1 uncultured Clostridium sp.
GCCTGATAATTCAGCTGACCAATTCCAGGCCACACAAAAATCGTCTCCACAATCAGCGCTCCGCTCAACAGGTCTGGAAGGCGGTTGCAGAGCACCGTGATAATAGACACTCTGGCATTTCTCATTCCATGTCTTAAAATCGCCTGCTTTTTCGTGAGTCCCTTGGCCTGGGCTGTTTTCATGTAATCCTCCGATACAGTGGACAGAATGGAGGAGCGGGTATACCGAAGCAGGGTGGCTGTCTGGGTAAGAGCCGAGGCAGTCACCGGCAGAATCATGTGACGCCCGATGTCCAGCGCCCTGTCTATGCCCTGGTAATTTTTCCCCATGGTTTCAATCCCTGAAAAGGGAAGGACTGCCAAATCGTATCCAAATACCTTGATCAGCAGAAGTCCAAAGAAAAATACCGGGATGGAAACGCCGATAAACGATAAGACAGTCAGCGCCCGATCCCACAGGGAATTGGGATACATGGCTGAAAATACTCCGATTCCAATGGAAATCACTGTACTTAACACAAAGGAGGACATGGCTAAAAGCAGAGTATTTCCAAACCTGTCTGCTATCAATGCAGCCACAGGAGCCCTGTGCTGGATAGAGTATCCCAGATCAAACTGGAGCGTCCTTAAAAGCCACTTCCCGTACTGGACGGGAAGCGGGTCATAATAGCCGATTTCCTGAAGTTTTGTCTCCAGAAAGGTCGGATCTGTATCATGCTGAATCATGTTTAAAAACGGGTTTCCCGGCTGGAGGCGGATGATACAGAAAATCACCGCCGTCACGCCCAGAAGCATAATCAGGGCAGCTGCCAGCCTTCTTGAGATAAACCGTGTCATTTCGGTAATTCTACCTCCTTACTGGGCAAAATCCCACTCCCAGATGTCGCAGAAAATATTAAAGGTATATGGATCAAAGTTCTCCAGCTTCGGGTTGCACATGATCTCGCGATCCTGTGCATAGAGGAAAATCATCGGCACATCTTCATTGATCTGCTTTGCCACATTCAGATAGTACTCTTTTCGCTCTTCCTGATTAGTAGTCTTCATACCCTTTTCGATGTTTTCATCTACCAGATCATTTTTGTAGGCGCCAAAGTTAAAGCTTCCCACTCCCGGCTCATCAGAAGCGGAATCGGAATGCCACCAGCCATACGGATTCGGATCATCGGAGAAATAGCAGTTTAAAGCATACATTTCAAAGTTGTGATTATAAATACAATCATCAGCCACTACGCTGTCCTCCTCAATGGAAACCTCCACATCGATTCCCACCTCAGCCAGACACTCTTTTGCATAGAGCACTGCATTTTCTCTTGTTTTAGAGTCATTGGAGCAGCGGATGGTAAACTGAAGTTTCTCCCCATCTGCATTCTCTCTCACTCCGTCTCCGTCTGCATCTGTCCAGCCGGACGCCTCCAGAAGCTCTTTGGCTTTTTCCGGATTGTAAGCGTAATTGTTTAACTCTCCTTCTGCCGGACTTGCCCATGAACCTGGCAGGAACGGGGAATCCAGAAGCTTTCCTCTTCCCTCTACGATGGTATCCAGAATCAGAGCGCGGTCAATGGCATACAGCATAGCCTGTCTTAAATTCTTATCCTGGAATACCGGACGGCGCAGGTTAAAGGAAATATACTGATACATATTGTCAGGAATGGAATATTTGGCAAATCCCTGAGCCTCCAGCTCCTCTACCTCGCTGCTTCTCAGCTCCTTTACATCTACAATGTCAATATTTCCGCTGACAAGCTCTGCTGAGATGGCATCCTGGTTTACTACCTTTAAAATAAAGTTGTCAATCTTGGGAGCGCCCTCAAAGAATTCATCATGGGCTTCCAGGGAAACATACTGTCCCGGCTCAAACTTAGTCACCTTATAGGGACCGCAGCCAACCGGATAATTCAGAAGCTCTGTCTGCTTCTCCCACTCCTCCTGGGGAATCTCACTCCAGATATGTTCCGGCATAATGCCATAGGTTCCAAAATCGGTAAGGAACGGAGCATACGGCTCTGTCAGCTCCAGTCTCAGTACATTGCCGTCCAGGACAGTCACACCACTGATGGAATCTGCCTGTCCGTTTTTAAATTCCTCAAAGCCTTTCAGAGAAGAAACCTTATCCGAATCAGAGCTGCTTTTTGCTGTCTGCTCCAGTGTAAAAATCAGATCATCCATAGTAAAATCTTCACCATCCTGCCATTTCACATCCTGGCGGATTTTAAAATCAATGGTTTTCTGATCTTCAGAAACAGTGTAGCTCTCTGCCAGATACGGCTTTAAGCTTCCGTCTGAATCAAAAGTTAAAAGAGAAGCATAGATTAATTTCTCAAGAGCTGTATCGCTTCCCATATAGGAAAGAATCGGTAAAAAAGTTCCCACCGGAGCTGTAGGGGTACCATACACAACTGTATCCTTTTTCTCCCCTTCTGTCTCCTGTCCCCCTGTGGTTTCTGCCTGTGACGCTCCTTTTGAAGTCTCTGCCGGTGTGTCTGTCTTCTGTCCAACGCTGCAGCCTGTCATCATGCAGGCAGCCAGCCCTGCGGCCAGAATACGTGCAAATTTCTTTTTCATTTCTCTTTTCCTTTCGTTGATTTTATTTATTTTGTTTTGTTTGTTATGTTTTTTTATTTTATTCGTTTTATTTATACATATTTTTATAAGCTGCCCGGCTTTCCACAAATTTCTAGTCGTTGCCTGACTGCTTATACAGTTCCTCCGGATACTTCTTTTCCTTGGCGTAGCTCATATACACCTTTCCGAATTCTATTTCAAATCCCAGCTCATCCGGCATTTCCAGACGCTCAGACAGCGCCTGCTTCTCTTTATCTGACATAGCAGGATTCACGGTTTTTAAGACGCCTTCTGCCACATCTCTAAACAGGTGAATCGGCATACCTGCTCCGATTTCTCCATCCTCTGCGCTCGTATTGGTTCTGGCTCCCAGACACAGCATAGACACATTCAGATCATTTTTCATGTATGGTCTGGCTACCAGATCGGCACAGATTCCCTGATTTCCAATCATGCCAATATTCTTTGCCAGCCATTGCATAACAGCATAACCACATCTGCATCCTCCATCTCCTCCAGAGGACCTGTCATGACACCGTAAATTCTCTGATCCACGAAGCAGAGATCCTGCTGCACCTGTCTGGCAATGGCCGCGTCTTCATACAATCTCAAAGTAGAAAACTGTTTCCCTGACCACACATAATTGGAAACCTTTTTCATGCCCAGCATTTCCGGGCCGCCCTGACATCCGAAGGTGTCAGCCTTTCCCTTCATAATCTTTCCTTCCATTGCTCTGGCAGTGAGAGCGCAGAAGCATCCGCCTGCTTTTGGTTCAGGCACATTTACCAGATCCTCATACTCCTCTTTCAGAAAGATAAACTTGATTCCGACTACCTGCCTGGAGAGTCCCAGCGCCTTACTGAACCGTTTTATGAGCTGCTTTTCCATTTTCCATCTTTCCTTTTATCTGTTAAATTTTCTTTCATGCCTTTTAGTTATTACTGGCATACATGGGCATCATATCAGTTATTTCGTTTATATTCAATGTTTTTATGTTATTTTTCAGACAATATGTTTATTTTCTATATTGTCGTTTGTATATAGATTCTATCTATAATGTTTTTCACGAGATGCAGCTTCTCATGACATAAAAAATACAGCCTGGAAAACACCTTTCCTGATGTTCTTCCAGACTGCATCTGTCTCATTTCCTTATTTTTCTTTTTTACTGATTACCTCATACACATCGGTTCTCCGGTTCTCCAGCGATGGAAGCTGAGTCCGTATCTGATCCAGATAGTCCAGATCAATCTGGGCGTAGGTGATGCACTCTGTATCCCTGGCCCTGGCTATAATCGTTCCCCAGGGGTCTACTACCATGCTGTTTCCATAGGCCGCGTAAGCTGGTTTTGTGCCAATCTGGCCTGCCGCCACAATATAGCAGCCATTCTCTATCGCTCTGGCCCGCAGAAGCGGCTCCCAGTGATCCTTTCCCGTAGGCATGGTAAAGCTGGCCGGTACGAACATTACCTGGGCCCCCTGAAGAGCCATCAGACGGTATAACTCCGGAAAGCGGATATCGTAGCAGATTGACATACCGAAGGTTCCAAGCTCTGTGGAGACGGTTGTAATCTCATTTCCCCCTTCCACGCGGTCGGATTCCCTAAACGGTGTCCCATCTGCCAGCGTAATGTCAAACATGTGAAGCTTTCTGTACTGGGCGGCTATCTCTCCGTCCGGGTTAATGAGAAGACTTAAGTTTCTGGACTTTTTCTGCCCCGGCACCTGCTCTGTTATGCTTCCTCCGTGAATCCATACCTTATGCTCTCTGGCCTTCCTGCAGAGAATATCTGATGTATAGCCGGGAATTTCTTCCTTTC
Organism: uncultured Clostridium sp.; assembly: GCA_958442925.1. Classification (GTDB taxonomy): domain Bacteria; phylum Bacillota; class Clostridia; order Lachnospirales; family Lachnospiraceae; genus Otoolea. The sequence goes on from CAUCIO010000027.1 coordinate 4,385, forward strand.
CTCCTCCTTCTCCTGTATTTCTGCCAATGAGATTCATCACCTCCGGAAAACAGATGAGCTTCGCTCCGTGGCCTGCTGCCTCATCTATAAAGCGACAGGCTTTTTTCATATTTTCGCCCTTGTCATTCTGGGTATCCATCTGAATCAGGGCAATTTCATAACTTCTGAGCGTCGTTTTGTTTCCTGTATCTGTTTGAATCATAGGGTATCCTCCTGCGCCTTATCAGCCTTTATTTCACTCATTATCTGCTGTTATTATACATGGTTTATCATACCCGCACAACTGAAACCTTATCTGCCGGAAACCTGTTTTTCCAGAAAGGCGATTCCCTGGTAGAGGAGCGCTGCCATCAGGCAGAGGATCACAATGCTCATGATAACCAGATCCATCTTAAATACCTGGCTTCCATAAATAATCAGATAACCCAGCCCTCTGTCCGCAGCCAGGAACTCTCCTATCATGACTCCTACCAGACAGAGGCCTGCATTTACCTTCATATTGCTGACAATCAGAGGGATGGAACCTGGCAGGAGGACTTTTCTGAGAACGTCCTTTCTCGTACCGCCAAGAGAATAAATCAGCTTTATCTGATCCGGATCCATAGAGGAAAAACCCTGGTAGAGAATCAGGACAGAGCCGAACACTGCCACCGATACAGCGGCTGTCACAATGGTTCTCATATTGCTTCCCAGCCATACGATCAGAAGAGGGGCCAGGGCAGATTTGGGAAGGCTGTTCAGCATGACTAAATAAGGCTCCAGAAGGGCAGAAGCTGTCTGACTCTTCCAGAGGGCCATAGCCCCTCCAAGCCCCAGAACTGTCACCAGAAAAAAGCTTACTCCAGTCTCCAGAAGCGTCACCCCTATATGCGGGGCAATGCTTCCGTCTCCTGCCATAGATAAAAAGCACCGAAATGCTCTGGAGGGAGAGCTGAAAATAAAATCATCCAGCAGTCCTGTCTCTGCACTCAGCTCCCAGACTGCCAGAAAAACGAAAAAGAGAAGGATGCGTCCTGCTGCAATCCTTCTCCTATAGCGTTTCTGCCCTGCGACAAACGTCCGCTGGGCCAGACTTTCATTCTGATTCATGGGACACCTCCCTGTTTTCAAGAATCTTCCATACCTGATTAAAGTACCCGGAAAACTCCGGCGCGCTTCTGCGCCTTAACGGACTGAGATCCGGCTCTGAAAACTTCACAGTCAGAACTTCCTTGATGCTTCCAGGTCTTTTTGTGAGAATTACAATCCTGTCTGCTGCGCTGACTGCCTCTGCCAGATCATGGGTAATCAGCACTGCTGTCTTTTTATTTTCTCTGATAATGGAGCTGATATCGTCGCACACTTCCAGCCTTGTCTGATAATCAAGGGCTGAAAAGGGTTCATCTAACAGCAGAATATCTGGATCCAGCGCCAGCGTCCGTATCAGAGCCGCCCTCTGCCGCATTCCTCCAGATAATTCTGACGGCTTTTTATTTTTAAATGGAGCAAGGCCATAGGACTGAAACAGCATTTCCACCCTTTCCCTGTGTTCTCTGTCCATCTGCCCCCGTATTTCCAGCCCCAGACAGGCATTGGAAAAAACGTCCCTCCATTCAAACAGATGATCTCTCTGAAGCATGTAGCCGATCCTGGGACTGGTTCCCTTTACCGGCTCCCCGTCTATGAGAACACTTCCCTTCTCCGGCACGAGAAGACCGCACAGAATAGAAAGAAGCGTCGATTTGCCACAGCCTGACGGACCTACCACAGCCAGAAATTCCCCCTCCTCTGCCTGGAAGGATATATCTGAAAGAGCCTTCGTCTCTCCCTCCATCGAGTGGTAGGAATAGGAAAGTCCCTGAACCTCCAGCTTGGAACTCATACTATTTTCTCTCCTTCATTTGCTGTTACTTCAGTATATGGGACTTTCCCCTGCCCTGTGCGGGTTCTTTCACTTCCTGTTTTTTATTTTAGTTCTCTTCCGTTAGCGGGACAGCGCGTTAGGATAAATTTTCTCCATTCTCGTATCGTTAAACCGTTCATCTATCAGCTGTTCCACAGCATTTCTCGGCGGCCTTCCCTCCGCTCTCCTGTCGTATCGAATCAGCGCCATGGAGGAGACAGCTATATTCACTGCCATAAACGCAATCAGAATCCAGGTCATCACATAGCCCCACAGCACTGGAATTTTCTCAATCCAGCCTGAAAACAGCGGGTACAGATTTTTAATCCAGATCACAGCTGCAATTCCCCAGAAAAAGCAGTAGAGAAGGTTAATTCTTCCACCCAGATTAAAAGGAATTTTGCTGTAATCCCAGAACACCTTGCCAAATACCAGCTCTGTAAAGACACTGCAGATATATTCGTAGGCTCCGCCCAGCACAGTACCGATGACAAACAGGTGGCGATCCGGCTTCTCCCTGTCCTTGTAAAGAAGAGCTGTGGCTGCCGCTATGGCAAGTCCCCACACAATGCTGAAGGGGCCCCACACAAGACTGCTGCGGCTCATCCACACACCGGCTGTAAGGCGGCAGAAAATCGTCTCCACCACATCTCCCAGAAATGCACCAATCAGGAACAGCCAGAACAGCTTATAAAAGCCGCATCCTCCGGCAAATACCTTCTGCCGTCCAATCTGCTCTGATACCTCCAGAATCAGTGGATATGCCTGTTCCATACGCCGGGCTACCCTGGCCTCAATCCGGCTCCCCAGACGGGCAGTCGCCAATGCCAGCCGGCTGTTCAGCTGCTGAAGCTTCTCTGCATCCGTTTCCTTCTTCTCTGTATGGCGTTTCACATGCCACACAGTAGCTGCTGAAGCTGACATATCGAGAAAAAGCATGCCTGCCGCTCCCAGCGTCAGCAGACTGGAAACAAAGGACGGCAGCAGGCGGCACAGTCCCACCAGGAGACCGTCTCCCCACCGGACAGCGACAGTTCCCAAAATTCCCCAGAGCAGCGAATACTGGGCGCAGATGTATCCGTCAAAGTTCCACCTTTTCTCTGAGTAATCCCACCACTTTTTCTGATTCAGACGTTCCAGAAGCTTACCTGCAAACCACTCGACAGCCGTGCCGACTACCATACAGCCCAGAAACAGGAAAAGAAATCTTTCTCTAAGCTCCTGAAGGGCTGCAGTCATCACCACTGCTGCCACACCGTAGACCGTACAGAACGGACCTGTGGTAAATCCTCTGTTTACAAACCGCTTCTGCCGTATAGTTCCCGCCGCTGTCTCCAGCGCCCAGCCTAAAAATGAATAGAGCAGAAACAGCCACAGCAGTTCTATCCCCGTATATTTCATTGCAGCACCTCCTGAATATGTGATTGTACCATTCTAGCACAGATTTCAGGCGCTGCCAAAATATTTTATACTATTTTCCCAGCTGCTCTCTAAGTGCCCTCACTCGATCCATAAATTCCTTCGTGCGCTCAAAGCTGACTGGATTTTTCCAGTTATTATCTTCCTTAAACCAGCTTCCAATAATCGCCCCATCGGCTGCGTCTAAAAGCTCATGGACATTGCCGCTGTTTAATCCACTTCCAATCAAAATTGGGAGGCTGACTGACTTCTTACACTTTAAAATATTTTCTACTGTAGGCGGTGTTCCTGTATCAAATCCTGTCACAATTACTGCATCCCCATCCTGTGCTTCCACATCCATAGCCTGCTCCTCTACACTTCTGTCGTGGATAATAAAATGGCTGCCATGCTTTACATTTACATCACATAAAGCCAAGATGTGATCTGCACCCAGATTTTTCCGCATTCTGGATACTTTCGCTCCCATAGCATTGATAAAGCCTGACTGAGAAACAAAGGAATTACACCACTCGAAGACTCTGATCCACTCTGCTCCCGCTGCTGCCGCACAGGCTATAGCACAGTCCGCCCCGTTCATATGGCATTCTGCTCCGACGGGAATAGAAACCTGCTTTCTCACCTCATAGACGCCTACCGCCAGAGCTGCCGCCGTCTCATATCCCATGTCTTCTGGACGCAGATAGGGAATATCCCACATATTTTCCACCTGCACACCATCTACTCCGGCTGCCTCCAGTTTTTTGGCCTCTTCCACAGCAATTTCTAAAATTTTATCCATTCCCATGGAAATCGGATCATAGCCTGGAGAGCCTGGAAGCGGGCGCAGATGCACCATGCCTATAATCGGTTTTTTATTTGCGAATACATCATTCAGTTTTCGTTTCATTTCTTATTTCTCCATTAATTTCTGAGGAGTTGTAGTAAAATAGTTGTAGCTTCTCTCTACATCAAGTCCTATCAGTTCATTCATTTTCTTTTGAATCTGAATATATTTTTTCAGCTCCTCCTCTGTAAAGTCAAATAGTTCCTGAGAGTTATGTTCATATGACAGACGGTCAAAATTTTCGTGATGATCGTAAATAACCATTCCTTCCTCTGTGAGATACAACTTATATTCTCTGTTATTCTGCTTATTTCTCTCCTGGCGGACCCAGTTTTTTCCCACCAGCTTTTTGACCATCTGAGAGCAGGCGCTTTTTGTCTTCTTCAGTATCTTTGATGCCTCTGTCACTGTAATGCCAGTATGCTGTCCAATACACTGAATCAGATGTGCCTCTGACTGATAAAGCACCACATTGCCGTAATCGTGAGGCAGGCTGTCATACTCTCTCATCAATTCATATGTTTCCTTTAACTCTTTCATTATATCGCAATAGATTGAATATCTGTTTTTATCCATTCTGCATTCCGCCCTTTTACCTTTATTTTACCTTTGCCCGGACGAAATGCTTCCCATCCATGCCAAAGGCGGCGGAACTGTTTTTTCACCCCCGCCGCCTTTATTATAATACATCCTCCATAAAAGGGATAGAGCTTTGAGCTCCTTTCTTCTGCACGCATAGGCTGGCAGCACGATTTGCATACCGAACCGCCTCCGGGAGTGTCTCTCCTAAGGACAGGCGGGCAGCCAGACTTCCTATGAAGGTATCTCCCGCTGCCGTAGTATCTACTGCGTGGACTTTAATTCCTGGTTCATGAACCATCTGTCCCTGATACTCATAGACTGCTCCCTGACTTCCCATAGAAACTATCGGGGTTTTAATTCCCCTTTTTTTCAGTATTTCCACTGCTGCTCCGGCCGCCTCAGGAGAAGTGACAGAAATCCCGGTCAGCATCTCTGTTTCCACCTCATTGGGTTTTAAAATATCAATTCTCTCTGCCAGTTTTGGCGTAAGCTTAGAATAATCATTGGCTGACGGATCAACTATCAGAAGACAGCCATATTGTTTTGCCATTCTGGTCACCTGTTCCAGTACCTCCTCTGGATATTCTAAGGTGGTCATCACAATCTGGCTCTCCTGAAACAAAGATTCATACTGAACAAAATCTTCCGCTCTATTTCTCCCATTTACTCCCAGAGAACAGAGGCAGCGGTTTCCTCCATTCCGTTCCACCCACACAAATGCAGTCCCCGTCTTTGAAGAGGAATCTGTTATTAAATGGTTTGTATCTATCCGGTCTTTGCGGAAACTTTCCTTTAATGTACGGGCATAATCATCGTCAGCAATCCGCCCTAAAAGAGTCACTTTCGCTCCTGCTCTGGCTGCGGCTGCCGCCTGATTTCCTCCCTTTCCACCTGGATTCGCCTGATAGTCCTCATCTGTATAAACGGTTTCTCCTTCTCTTGGAGCCCTTTCACACCGGACAGAGAGATCCATAATCAGAGAACCCAGAACCAGAATCTTGCCTGCCTGCTCCATTGTGCCCCTCCTTCCCAATTTAATCCAGATAGCTTAAAAACTGAGTAATACGCTCATTATTCATAGATGTCAGTTCCTCATAGCTTCCCTTCGCTAAAATCGTTCCCTTCTCCACAAAAACGACCTGATCACTGACTTCTCTGGCAAATGACATATTATGGGTGACCACAAGAATTGTATAATTTTCCTGTGACAAATCCCGGATCAAACTTAAAATTCCGGCTCCCAGCTCTGGATCCAGGGCACTGGTCGGCTCATCAAACAGCAAGATCTCCGGCTTCATAGCCAGGGCTCTGGCAATGGCCACTCTCTGCTGCTGTCCTCCGGAAAGCTGACTTGGAAGACTGTCCCACTTATCTTTCAGCCCCACCTTTTCAAGAAGTGCCATGGCTTCTTCACGAGCTGTCTTTTTGTCCTTCTTCAGTACTGTAACAGGACCTTCTATAATATTTTCTATGGCATTCATATGTGGAAACAAGTTGAATCCCTGGAACACCATGCCGGTCCGTTTGGTAAATGCCGCTTTTTCTTTTCTCGAAAGCTTTCCCGGAAAACGGAGAGTACTTCCGTCCAGAATAATCTCCCCGGAATCCGGTGTTTCTAACAGATTCATACACCGCAAAAGAGTGGATTTTCCAGAACCAGAGGAGCCTATGATAGCTGTGGTTTTCCTCGATTCAATTTCCAGATTAATATCCTTCAGTACGTGATTATCTCCAAAATACTTGTTTAAGTGTCTGATCTCCAGCATAAGCTCCTCCTACCCCTGGCTGTCTGTAATTTCCTTGATTTTCTTTTTCTCATGCGGCGTCAGCATCAGCTTATCCTCTGTTTTCTTCTGGACATAATTCAGTATCGTACAGAAAATCAGATAAATAAAGCCTACCTCTATATACATTAACAGCGGTTCATAATTACGGGCGGTAATTCGCTGTGTTGTAAGAAACATCTCTGGAATTGTAATATTAGCCGCCAGAGAAGTGTCCTTCACCAAGGCAATAAAACTGTTAAACAGAGGCGGCACAGAAATCTTCACCGCCTGCGGCAGGATAATGCGGATCAGCTGCTGCGGATAGCTCATTCCCAGAGACATGGCCGCCTCCCACTGTCCTTTCGGTATAGAAAGAATAGCTGCCCTGAAAATCTCTGAGCTGTAGGCACCTATACTTAAAGAAAATACAAGAATTCCTGCTGGCATAGGTTCGATTACAATTCCCACCTTGGGAAGTCCAAAAAACACAAGGAACAGCTGTACCAGCAGAGGCGTTCCTCTGATAATCCACACATACAGTTCACACAGCTTGTTTAATACCGGCACTCTGGAAACACGGATTACGGCAACAACCACTGCCAAAAGGGTTCCGAGGACAAATGCAATCAATGTCAGCGGTATCGTGTAGGAAATTCCTGCCTTTAAAATAGGCCAAAAAGATTCTGTCAATATTTCAATCGCGCGTGCATCCATTCCATTTATCCTCCTTTGGTTCTATCCCTATTTCTCTGTCAGTTCCTCTAAGGTCATCTCTCTGGAGAAGTCCTTTCCAAGATATTTTTCAGAAAGGTCTGTCAGAGTTCCCTCCTCGGAAAGCTCTGCAATCGCATTGTTCACAGCCTCTAACAGATCTTCATTTCCCTTTGGAATCGGAATAGCCACTGTGTCAGGAGTCTCCTGAACAGCTACGATCTTGATGGGAGTATCAGGCTTCTGAGCCAGATAATCATTAAAAGCAATCGTATTATTGATCACGCAGTCCGTTCTTCCAGCCAGCAGAAGCTCAATATCCTTGCTGAAGGTATCGGAAGCTGTAATATCCATGCCGTACTGCTCTGCAATTCCTGCATAGTTACTGGAAATATTTAAGGATGTTTTCTTCCCTTCTGCGCTCTCCCAGTCTGTACTCCAGTGTAATCAGAGCAATGTAGCTGTACAGATACGGATCACTGAAATCGTATTTCTCCTTTCTTTCCGGAGTCACACCTACCTGATTCAGTACCAGATCTACAGTCCCCGTATCGAGAGAAGTCAGAAGTCCCTCCCAGGTAATCTCGGAGTATTCCGTCTCCACACCCATCTTATCACCAATCATTTTGGCTACTTCTACATCATAGCCACAAAGTGTATCGCTCTCATCGTGGTAGGTAAATGGTTTATATGTTCCCTCTGTACCAACCTTTAAAACGCCTGCATCCAGAATATTCTGATATCTTCCAGAACCCTCTGCCTCTTTTTTCTCTCCGTCCTTCTCTCCTTCTGATGCAGCAGTCTCCTGTACCCCGGTGCTTTCAGCTGCCTTGGTTGTCTCCTTCGCCTTTTCCTGGGAACCGCATCCTGCCAGTGCTGCTGCCATCATAAGTGCTGCTGCCAGTGCCAAACCTTTCTTTTTCATGTCCCTTTTTCCTCCTTTATCTTTATTAAAATATTAATTGGGATCTCGTATTTTCTCTAAAACAATTCCCTCATCCGCTCCAAGGCTGTCTGTATCACACATCGTGGAGCTGCAATATTCATGCGTACAAATCCCTCTCCATCTGCTACAAACTGCTCTCCGCCTTCAATCAGAAGTCCGTTTTTCAAAAATCTGGTTACCATCTCTTCATGTGCCAGACCGCAATTTCTCATATCAATCCAAGCCAGATATGTTCCTTCAGGCACTGTAAAGGAAACATCTTTCATATAAGTTTTGATATACTCCTCCATCATCTGGAATGTCCCATCCAGATACTGGTTCAGAGCATCCGCCCAGCCTCCGGCTTTGGTATAAGCAGCTTCTGCTGCTGCTACAGAAATAGGATTAGGCATATAGTGGTATCGTTTCTCCCACTCTTCTCTCAACTGTTTATCAGGAATCATAATATTAGACAGATGGTTTCCTGCCAAATTAAATGTCTTACTGGGAGATGTACATACAATCAGATTTTTCTCTTCTGGAAACAGGCCTGCCAGAGAAATATGTCTTTTTCCCCCTCTGATCAGATCCCCATGAATCTCATCACTGATCACTGCTACCTCATGCCTCTGGCAGATATCCATCACAGCTGTCAATTCCTCTTTCGTCCACACGCGTCCGGAAGGATTATGGGGGCTGCAGAAAATTAATACCTTATTCTCTGGATCGGACGCTTTTTTCTCCAGATCCTCTAAATCAATTTCATACCGTCCATTTTTTAAAAGAAGCGGCGAAAATACTGGTTTCATACCCTGGGTCCTGATAGAATTGTAAAATGGTGTATACGCCGGAGTATGAAGAATCACCCCGTCTCCTGGCTGAGCCATCAGGCTAAGGGCATGAAGCACTGCCGGAACTACACCAGAATCTATCACTATTTCCTCTTTTTTTACCTTCCATCCATGGCGTTTTTCCATCCAGCTGCAGACTGCCTCATAGTAAGAAGAATCATAAATATTTGTATAACCAAAAATTCCTTCCTCCACTCTCGCTTTCATAGCCTCTACAATTTCTGGAGCCGTCTGAAAGTCCATATCTGCAATCCACAGCGGGATCTTATCTTCCGGCGCTTCTGGTGCAAATTTTAATGCTCCGTCATATTTTTCACTGTTTGTATGAATCCGGTTAACTTTTTTATCAAATTCATAGAATGATACTTCTGTGTGCATAGAATTTTGCCTTTCATTGATTAATGTGCTTAACCTTTTACCTGATTAACTATATCATATTATCCAAATATTGTCAATAATCGGATAATGTTTTGTGCTATTTGTATAATCTATAAGTAATTTTATTTATAGATTTATTATTTAAACAATTCTTTTCTCTGCAGTTGATAAACCAGCCCCACCGCTCATTTTTTTCCATTGCCAACCCCGCCCTTTTCCGTTATAATCATGTCGTATTATGTCAAATTCATGTAAATTATGTAAAACGGAGGAATTGCAGTGTTTTCATTTATTTATCTGTTCTGTCCGCCTGCCCTGGCTCTTCTGATTTATGAGCGAATGGAATTCAGGCGGGCAGCTTTTGTAGAGGAGCACAAGCGCAGAGAGGGCAGTCTGGAATGGCTGGTCAATCTGCTCTTAAAATACCTGGCTTTCACAGCTGTGGTAAACGGGGCGGCCCTGGCTGTGGCTTCCACCTTCATGCCTATCAGCTCCATGACATCAGGCGGACATTTTGCAGACAATATTTTTTCTGTCCGCTATCTGCTGACTGCCTGCGGTACGGCTGTCATTCTGTCAGTAACAGCTAAAATCATTTCCTTTAATTTAAGCATTTCAGTAGAGCAGAAAAAGAGGGTGGATAATCATGAAAGCTAAAGCGAAACAAATCAGCCTGGCTGTTCTGTTTTTCATTACCCTGCTGGCTTACTTTTCCGCCTGGTGGGCAGTCCGAACCTATGGAAGCATCAGCATGGAAGAAATAGTGTTTCACCTGAATGTTCCCATGGACGGTGTCAATACAGAATACATAGTCAGCTATCTGGGGACAGCCCTGGCCCCTTCCCTGGCTGTTTTTTTCATTGTTATGGCCATCTACGGACGGTGCTGCCTGTTTCTCAGAACGCGGAAGACCTACACCTGCGTAGATGTACGCCTGGGAAAGAAACGCTGGTATGTAGAACTGACAGACCGGGCTTTTTCCAAGGCTATGGCTCTGCTTCTGGTCTGTGGTCTTGTCTTTATGGCTATCGGGACGGATAATCTGCTGAACATCGGGGAATATCTGTATAACCAGTTCCACAAAAGCACCTTTATTGAGGAACAGTACCAGGAACCGGACTCTTCCATCCTCTCCTTCCCGGAGCAGAAGAGGAATCTTGTGTATATTTATCTGGAATCTATGGAGAAAACCTTTGAAGACAAAGAAAACGGCGGAAATCTGGAGGAAAATGTGATTCCTGAGCTGACGGCTCTGGCCAATGAAAATGTTACATTCCAGCTGGGGCCTGACGGGAAGCAGGGAATTCTGCCCCTTACCTCCTCCTGGACCATTGCGGCCATGGTAGCCCAGACTTCCGGTCTGCCCTTGAAGATACCGGTGGAAAAAAATTCCATGAGTAAATATGGTTCTTTCCTGCCGGGCGCTGTTACCCTGGGCGAAGTGCTGGAGGAGGAAGGCTACAAAAACATGCTGATGGTGGGATCCTATGCCAGCTTTGCCGGAAGGGATCAGTATTTTAAAGATCATGGAAACTATCAGATCTGGGACTTTGGAACTGCCAAGCGTGAAAAAAAGGTTCCGAAAGACTATGATATCGGCTGGTGGGGCATTGAGGATGAAAAGCTTTTTGAATATGCGAAAGAAGAGCTGACAAAACTTTCCCAGGGGAGCGAACCATTTAATTTTACAGTTCTCACCGTAGATACCCACAATCCCAACGGATATGTGTGCCGTCTCTGCGGTGATGAATTTGAGAATCAGTACAGCAATGTACTCCGCTGCGGCAGCCGTCAGGCTGTGGAGTTTGTCAACTGGATTAAGGAACAGCCCTGGTATGAAAATACCACGGTTGTCGTTGCAGGCGACCATGCCACGATGGTGAAAAACTATGCGCCTGCAGATGATTCTTACGAACGGGGCGTCTACTACTGCTTTTTAAATCCGGCGGCTGTTCCGGCAGACAGAACCCACTCTGCCTGCACCATGGATCTGTTCCCTACCACTCTGGCAGCTATGGGCGTGAAGATTGAGGGAGACCGCCTTGGCCTGGGAACTAATCTGTTCTCAGACCGTGATACCATTCTGGATGAATTCGGACAGGAGGAGGTCATCTCCCAGCTGAATATGAAATCCGATTTTTATGATAATGAGCTTCTCTACGGAAATGAAGAGGTGGCAAGCAATTAACTTTTACATCTGAAGGCACACCGTGCTCAAAGGAAGAAGAGAAATTTCTTTTCTTCCTTTTTCTTTAACACTTTCTTATCAGTCGAACCATTCACTTTTTTGTTGATTTTTGTAACCACAGAACATAATAGGCGTAAATCGAAAGGGGGAATCTTTTATGATGACATTGCAGCTCGACATGTACCAGGCCTGTGCCCTGGGAGCCATTGTGTACGCCCTGGGACGTCTGATGGTGAAAAAAATCTCATTTCTAAACCGCTATTGTATTCCCGCACCCGTAGCAGGAGGAATCGTCTTCGCTCTGCTTCACCTTGCTCTGTACTGTGCAGGAATCCTGGAGTTTACCTTTGACACAACGGTTCAGACTATTCTTATGACTGTCTTCTTCTGCAGCGTAGGATTTACCGCCTGCTTCAGGCTTTTGAAAAAGGGCGGCATTCAGGTATTCATTTTTCTGATTCTGTCTGTTCTGATGTGTGTAATCCAGGACGGCGTAGGAAGCGCTCTGGCAGCAGCTTTCGGTCTGGATCCTCTTCTCGGCCTCTGCATGGGATCCATTCCATTAGTAGGCGGGCACGGCACATCTGGCTCTTTCGGCCCTCTTCTTGAGGAAACCTACGGTGTTTCAGGCGCTTTAACAGTGGCTCTCGCCGCCGCTACCTACGGACTGGTATCCGGAAGCATGATGGGCGGTCCGGTGGCCCGCCGCAGAGTAGAAAAGCTGGGACTGAAATCTACAGCAGCCCAGGAAGGCAACGCATCCAATGAACAGAGCGGATCCATCGATGCACAGAGGTTTACAAATGCAACTGTATTTCTGGCAGTGGCTATCGGAGCCGGAACCTTAATTATGACTGGTTTTTCCAGGCTGAACATCACCATGCCGGGATACATTGGTGCTATGCTGTTTGCCGCTCTTCTCAGAAATATCTGGGATGCCAGGGGAGCTGAGCTTCCAATGGAGGAAATCGATACCCTGGGCGGACTGTCCTTAAATATCTATCTGGCCATGGCCATGATGAACTTAAAGCTCTGGCAGCTGGCAGCCCTGGCGCTTCCAATGATTGTTATCCTGTTAGTCCAGACTGTCATTATGTTCTTATATGCAAACTTCGTAATCTTCAACGTGATGGGCCGCGACTACGAAGCGGCAGCCATGACAAGCGCTTTCTGCGGTTTCGGTATGGGAGCCACGCCAAACGCCATGGCTAACATGAAAGCGCTGGCTGAACGTTATGGAGCTGCTCCAAGAGCATTCTTTATCGTACCGTTAGTCGGAAGCCTTTTCATTGACTTCTTCAACTCCATGGTTTTAACCACCTTTATGAATCTCTTATAAAACAATTCAAGAAAAATTCTTCGCCTGCGGCGGGGCACTTCATCCGCATGATGCCTATCCGCCGCAGGCATTAACCCTTTTCCACAACGTCAAACAGTAAATTTAGAAAACAGAAACTATTTCCTCTCTGTTAAATGCTCTTCCAGATGACAATCCCCACAGCCAGAAATAGATTTATGATAAATGACTGATTTCTAAAATCGTCTTCAATACCGCAGCAAAATAAAATTGACTACTAGGTCTATTTGTGTTATACTCACAAAATAAACTTAGTGGTCTATTTTTGTGAGGTGAATTTTATGAAGCGAGAAGAAAAAAGCCAAAAAATGCGGCGAAAAATTATGGATAGTGCATTAGCTGAGTTTTCCAGTCAAGGATATGGTATCAGCTCTATCAATACAATCTGTGCAGCTGAAAATATTTCAAAAGGAATTGTGTATCACTATTTTGCAACAAAAGATGACTTGTATCTGTCTTGTGTAGAAGAATGTTTCCAACTCTTAACAGATTATATTCGTAGTAATATTTCAAAAGAGGATTGTCCTATTGAAAAACATTTGAGAAACTATTTTTCTCTGCGCACGCATTTTTTTCAGGAACATCCGGTTTATCAGCGAATTTTTTGTGAAGCCGTCATTGCGCCTCCTGTACACTTGAAAACTGAAATTCAAAAACGAAAGCAGGGATTCGATACATTAAATACCCAAATTTTGCGACAGCTGTTAGCTCCCGTTTCTTTACGTTCGGATATTTCAGTTGAGCAAATAATTGAAATTTTTCGCCAATTTCAGGACTTTATCAATATTCGTTACCAGATGACCGATTTGAATACTCACACATTTGAATTGCGAGAGGAGAATTGTCTAAGAACATTAAACGTATTACTCTATGGTGTAATTCAAAGAAAGGATGGATATCAAGATGAAAACTGATGTAGCACAATCACAATCTGTACTAGGAGAACTTTCCCCTTCCAAAGCTGTTGT
>CAUCIO010000028.1 GCA_958442925.1 uncultured Clostridium sp.
TTCGCCGGTATCAGCGTTTCCTGCGCCTTCTTGAGGAACGGCAGTCTGGGGAGACCGGGCAACAGGAGGAGCGGGTATACCGGATTGGAGGCCTGGAGCTTCACGAGGATACGGTGGAGGTGCTGGTGGACGGCGTTTCTGTAAAGGTGACTCCCATGGAATTTAAAATTCTTTTGCTTCTGATGAAGCATCCGGGGCGTGTGTTTTCAGCTGACGAGATTTACGAGCGTGTGTGGAACGAGCGGGCAGTTAATACAGACACCGTGATGGTGCATGTGAGAAACATTCGGGAAAAGATTGAAATCAATCCCAGAAATCCAAAATATTTAAAGGTGGTGTGGGGAGTTGGCTATAAAATTGAGAAACAGCAGTAGAGAGAAAAAGGAACTGGGATCCTGGACAGGGATTCTCGCAGCGGTTCTGCTGACAGCATTGATTGCAGCAGGTGTGATGGCGTTTTATCCCTGGCTGTCCTCAGAGATGAACCAGGGGAAACAGATTTTTACAGCAGAGGAGTGGGAAAGTTCCCAGCCAGATGTTTCCTATGAGGAGAGGGAAAGCTATGGGGATGAAGCAGAGATGTACGATTCCGGTATGGTCAGAGACTATGACTACTATGTGGAAAATGGAGGCTATGCCGTTTACGGCGCTCATGTAAGTTACAGAGGAGATGAGGTGTGGGTACTTCCGGGATATGGAAGGGTTCAGGCAGCTCTGGGGCTTATTATTCTGTGTGCGTCGGGGCTTGTGATGGCGGCTGCTGCAGTGTTAGCGGCAGTCAGGTCTTTTAAAATGACAGAATGTGTCCTGTTTAAGGTTCCCTTTGAGCTTATGCTTTTTATGGGATTTATGATTCTGGGAGGCTCCATTGGTTCCGGTATGGGGCCTGGCATGGCCAGCGCATCTCTAAGCGGCGAAACTATGGCGGTTCTGACTACAGATTACTATCATATGGATACGGAGGCGGCGCAGGCCACGATGATGGCAGTAAATTACTGCGCGTGGCTGTTCATGGGACTGATTCTTTTCTGGATGGCGGAGACGGCCATGTCTTTTTTTATTCTGGGTCCTGTCAGATGGTTTAAGGAGAGGACGCTTACGGGAAAGCTGGCAAGGGGAGCCAAAAGAGCGGCGGCCAGAACCTGCCGGGAGCTGGAGCAGATAGATTTCAACGAGAAATCAACCAGAAGCATTTTAAAGATTGTAGGAATTAACTTTATTCTTTTAACGGTGCTGTGCAGCCTGTGGTTTTATGGGATTTTCGGACTTCTCGTCTATTCGGCTGTGCTTTATGTGATTTTGCAGAAGGCCTACGGCCGTGTGCGGGAAAAGTATCAGAATCTGTTAAAGGTGACGAACGAGCTGGCAGAGGGTAATCTGGACGTGGAGATCACAGAGGATCTGGGGGTGTTCGAGCCGTTTCGGACTGAGATAGGAAAAATCCAGTCTGGTTTTAAGAAGGCCGTGGACGCTGAGGTGAAGAGTCAGCAGATGAAGACGGAGCTGATTACCAATGTGTCCCATGATCTGAAGACGCCTCTTACAGCGATCATTACTTATGTCAACCTTTTGAAGCAGCCGGGCATTACGGAAGGGGAACGGGAGGAGTATATTCAGGTGCTGGATCGAAAATCCCTTCGGTTAAAGGCTTTAATTGAGGACCTGTTCGAGGTCAGCAAGGCCAACAGTCAGACCATGAAGCTGAATCTGATGGAGGTGGATGTGGTGAGCCTGATGAAGCAGGTGAAGCTGGAGCTTTCTGACAGGCTTTTGGAAAGTGGAATCGATTTCAGGTTTCAGTTTCCTGAGAAAAAGGTGATGCTGATGCTGGACAGTGAGAAAACCTATCGGATTTTTGAAAATCTTCTGGTCAATATTGCGAAGTATGGAATGCCGGGAACCAGGGCCTATGTGGAGATTCAGGAGACAGAGCTTTCAGGAGAGGACGGAGGCAGAGCGTTTGATGGCGGGGAGCACAGAGAAAATCGTGGAGAAGTAAGAATTTCCATGAAAAATATCTCAGCATCTGAGCTTCCAAAAGACGCAGGGGAACTGACAGGGCGATTTGTGAGAGGCGATCAGTCAAGAAATACAGAAGGTTCCGGTCTGGGTCTGGCTATTGCCAAGAGCTTTACAGAGATTCAGAAGGGAAGCTTTCAGGTGGAGACAGAGGCAGATCTGTTTAAAGCAGTCATTGTATGGAAGAAATAAATTGTAGGAAAGGAAGAGGGTCTGTGCCTGTTAGAAGAGGGAAAGTTTTACAGCGACTTACAGTGGAGCGCGTAAAACTTTCCCCTCTTCGTTTTCAGCCATTCTCTCTACTCTTCTAAAAGCTGCTGGCCTTGGGCAGGCTGAAGATAAATTCCGTCCCCACGCCTTCTGTGCTTACCACATCGATATTTTCATCGTGGGCCTGGATAATTTCTTTTACAATGGCAAGTCCCAGGCCGGTTCCCTTCTTATCCTTCCCGCGGGAGGGATCGCTTTTATAGAACCGATCCCAGATTTTTTTAATGCTGTCTTTGGGAATGCCAGCTCCTGTGTCCTTCACGGAGACGAAAATTTTCTCGTGCTTTTCCGACGCCTGCAGGTAGATTACAGAATTTTCGTAGCTGAATTTAATGGCATTGTCAATCAGGTTATAGAGAACCTGCTGGATTTTCCCAAGATCCGCGTACACCATCTGGATGGAATCATTGAATGTCAGCTCGAAGGTGATGCCTCTGGCATTGCAGGTTCCCTCGAAGGCCGCCGCCGTATCCTTGATGACACGGTTAATATCGAAATTTGTCCTGGTGAGGAAGCCCTTGCTGTCTAAAGAGTTCAGAGTCAGCATTCCCTGGGTCAGCTTGTTGAGCCGCTCCGTCTCTGCAATCACGATATTTAAGTATTTTTCATAGAGCTCCGGCGGGATCGTGCCGTCGATAATGGCTTCCAGATACCCTTTGATGGAAGTGAGAGGGGAGCGGAAGTCATGGGATACGTTGGCAATGAATTTGTGCTGGTATTCCTCCATTTTATTGAGCTCCATAGCCATATAGTTCAGGGTGTTGGCCAGATAGCCCATCTCGTCCTGGGTGTGAAGGCTGATGCTGTAGGACAGGTTGCCTGCCGCGTATTCCGTGGCCGCGTAGGTGATTTTTTTCAGCGGAAGATACACGGTTTTCGTAAAAAACAGCAGAATAATCAAGGACAGACCAAACAAGATGGCCGCCGTGATATACATAATATTTAAGATGCCGTTCTGCTCCTCTGTGATCAGCTTCATAGGAAGGTGAATGACAATATAGCCATAAGTATTAAAATTTCCTGTAATGGGAGCGGATACGGACAGCACGTCAGAGGAAAACTGCCCGTAGTAGGTTCCGATGGAATAGGTTTGTCCGCCTCCCGCCGTGGGATCGAAGCTGTCAATGGTTTTGCCCGTCAGCCTGTTCTGGCTGTCAACTGTTACCTGGCCGTCGTGGTTGACAATCCAGATAAAGGACTGAAGATAGGAGGCCATGGCGTCAATCTGGGGTTTTACCATATCGGAATCCAGACGCTTTCCCTGGTAAATATTGCTGCAGTTTTCTGCAATCAGATTGGCTTCGTCGTAAAGGGCCTCCGCCCTCTGCTCCACCAGATAATTGTAAGTCATATCGGAGGAGAGGGTGGAGATGGCGGTAAAACCCAGAAGCCCGAACAGGAGATATCCCAGAATAAATTTGTAATAGAGAGAGTGGATCATGGACTTACCTCTTTACTTCAAACTTGTAGCCAATGCCCCAGACGGTAGTCAGTGCCCATTTTTCATGATCTTTGATTTTTTCCCGCAGCCGCTTAATATGAACGTCTACTGTTCTCGTATCACCGATATATTCATATCCCCATATATGATCTAACAGCTGTTCTCTGGTAAAGACCTGGTTGGGAGAGGAGGCGAGAAAATATAACAGCTCCAGCTCCTTGGGCGGCATTTCAATGGAATGGCCGTTGTAAATGACAGAGTAGTTAGTCAGGTTTACAATTAAATCGGGAAATTCCACATACTGTCCCTTCTGGTCGGAACCGGCTGGTTCCAGCGCCTGGGGTACTGCCTGATAGCGGCGGAGCACTGCCTTGACTCTGGCCACCAGTTCCTTGGAATCAAATGGTTTGATCATGTAATCGTCAGCTCCCAGCTCCAGTCCAAGAACCTTGTCGAAGATTTCTCCCTTGGCGGAGAGCATGATAATGGGAACCTGGGAGGAGGCCCGAAGCTCCCGGCAGACCTGATATCCGTCAATTCCTGGGAGCATCAGGTCTAAAAGCACCAGATTTGGTTTAAAGACGGGGAAGACGGACAGAGCCTCCTCTCCGTCCCCCACAATTTTCGTCTCGTAACATTCTTTTGTTAGATACAGAGAAATAAGCTCTGCAATATTTTCATCGTCATCCACAATCAGTATTTTCTGTTTTTCAGCCATGACGCTCCTTTCCCCCTGATGGAGAACTGCTCCTTACTGTATGGAACAGTTCTCAAAGTTCTGTTTTATTTATTTAAATGTAACGATAGTAACTCCGGTATCTCCTTCACCGAATTCACCTAAATGGAATTCCTTCACATAGCTGAGACGCTTCAGATGCTTGTGTATACCGGCCCTGAGAGCGCCTGTGCCGCGTCCGTGGACTACCCGTACCTGAGGAAGATGGGCCAGATAGGCATCGTCCAGATATTTGTCCAGCTCCGGAACCGCCTCGTCCACTGTCAGGCCGATGAGATTAATCTCAGGGGAGACGGAGAATGATTTGGACATCTTGATTCCGCTCTGGGAGGTTCCTCCTTTACCGAAGGCTCCCGGCGTCTTTGCTCTGTTTCTGCCTGTACCGCGGCTGCCTGTACTGCTGTCCAGACCTGGGCCGGAGATGGAGGACTCGTTTAAAAGGGCCAGATCCTTTATATTGACCAGCGACCGGAGAATACCCATCTGAACGTACAGATCGCCTTTGGCATTAGGCAGGGAGCTGACCGTACCCTTCAGATTCATGGAAATGACTTTTACGCCGTCGCCAATTTTTAAGGATTTCGGAGAAATGGTTTTCTGCGGAGCCTGAGGCTTCTTAGAAGTAAGTTTTTTGTCCACGTCCTTGATCTTGTTTCTCAGACGGCTTCGCTGTTCCTCCAGCTCTTTTCCTACGCCGGACTGGCTGGCCAGCTTATTAATATTCCGAATCGTAGAATCAGCGGTGTCTTTGGCATCCTGAAGAATCTGCTGAGCCTCTGTTCTGGCCTTTTCCAGAAGGCGCTCTTTCTGATCCTGGAAGCGTTCCTCTTTCTGCTCCAGACGTTTTTTCAGATCTGCAATTTCCGCTTTATAGGCGTTTAATTCCTCACGCTCTTTCTCGATAGTCACACGGCTTTCCTCCAGGTTAGCCAGGAGATCTTCAAAGGCGGCGTCCTCTTTTTCAATATGGCGCTTGGCGTCCTCGATAATATAGTCGGGAAGCCCCAGCTTTTTGGAGATGGCGAAAGCATTACTCTTTCCGGGAATTCCGATGAGAAGCCGGTAGGTAGGGCGCAGAGTTTCCACGCTGAACTCGCAGCAGGCGTTCTCCACTCCCGGTTCTGTCAGGGCAAATACCTTCAGCTCGCTGTAGTGGGTGGTGGCCATGGTGCGGCATTCCATGTGGTGGAGGAAGGACAGCACGGCTACTGCCAGGGCAGCTCCCTCAGTAGGATCCGTACCAGCTCCCAGCTCGTCAAAGAGGCAGAGAGAGCGGGAATCAGCCTGTGCCAGAATGGACACAATATTTGTCATGTGGGCAGAGAAGGTACTTAGGCTCTGCTCAATACTCTGTTCGTCTCCAATGTCGGCAAATACATTGTCAAAGACAGCCAGTTCGGAACCATCGAAAGCAGGAATGTGGAGTCCCGCCTGCCCCATGAGAGTGAACAGACCTACTGTTTTCAGGGATACGGTTTTTCCGCCGGTGTTAGGGCCGGTGACGATCAAAAGGTCAAAGCTGTCTCCCAGATGGATATTGATAGGAACCACCTTTTTTGGATCCAGCAGCGGATGGCGTCCATCCTTAATATTAATATACCGCCGGTTGTTAAATTTCGGTTCCGTGCAGTTGTAGTGGCGGGACAGAGCCGCCTTGGCAAAGATAAAATCCAGCTTTGCCAGAATAGCCAGATTCTCAGCCAGAGTATCTGTATAGGGAACCAGCTGGGAGCTTAATGCCATGAGGACAAATTCGATTTCCCGCTTCTCCTGGATCTCCAGCTCCCGCAGTTCATTATTCAGCCGGATGACTGCCATAGGCTCAATAAATACAGTAGAACCGGTAGCTGACTGATCGTGAACCATGCCGGGAACCTGGCTCTTGTGCTCTGCCTTGACTGGCAGGCAGTAGCGGCCGTCACGCATGGTAATCACCGCATCCTGGAGATAAGTGCGGCTGGAGTTTAAAACAGAGTTTAACTGGGTGTGGACGCGGTCGTTAATGATTTTCATCTGGCGGCGGACCTGGCGAAGCCCCGGACTGGCGTCATCGCTCACTTCATCTTCTGAGAGGATACACCGCTTGATTTCTGTGTTGACAGGAGTCAGCGGCTCCAGCAGGCGGAACATTTCGTCTAAGGAGTCGTCGGGAAGCTCAGATTCTTCTCTGCGCCCGTAGGATTTCGCCCTGGTGGACACGGTGAGAACAGAGCTGACGGCCAGAAGCTCCAGGATATTGAGGGAGCTTCCAATCTCCAGGCGCTTTAAGGAGTCAGTAATATCCTTTACGCCTCCGAAAGAAATGCTGCCCTTCTGGCGGACGCGGGTCACTGCGTCGGAGGTCTCCTGCTGATTCTGCACAATCTCCTGATAATCACAGGAGGGCAGAAGCTCTCTGCAGAGCCGTTTTCCCGGCTCTGTGGAGGCATACTCTGTTAAAGTATCAATGATTTTATAGTATTCCAATGTTTTTAATGCTTTTTGATTCATGATATTCACCTTATAAAAAATTAATAGGGGGGGCAGGGACAGACGGATGAGGCCTGCTTCGCAGTCGCTTGTTTTCCTGCTGATGGGATATATTATATCATAAAGCAATGAGACAAGTGAACAGTTATGTTCATTTAGCGGCTGCCGAAGATACTGGCTGTTTTGCAACTAGTATAATTTCAGCCATTTTACCACACAAATACTAGAGATACCAGCATAGTTTTTTAAAGAAGGACGTTAATATTGAATGGAATGCTTCTATAATAAATGCAGAAATGATTCGACAGGGAATATTCATCAGAAGGTTACGCTGCTTGGGCAAAATCTACAAGCTTTGCGATTAGCTGCGTTTTCTGCTCGGTTCGTGCATCTGTGATCCGCCATTCGCAAAAACTCGCCTTACGGCTCAAACATTTCGCTCGGTGGCGGAAATTAGCATGAACCGACCTGAGAAAGCCTCGCTATCATCGCTCTCTGTGTAGATTTTGCATGGTTTGCCAGGGTTTATCAAAAAGCTGCTATGTATGCCCCTTAGGAATATATTGACTTTCTCGGAGCGGCTATAGTAAATTATTATACAGGGAATAGAGAAGGACTGATATCTTTGTATGAAATATCAGTTCTTGTGTTCCACTGACAACTATTGGAAATGGAGAGTCACATATGATTACTGTCAGCATTATCAGCCCCAAGGTATCGCTTCAGGCTATTAACCGCGTCATTGAGCAGAATGATTTCGGCTGTATTTTTCATAAATATGTTTATCATACCCTGGAGGAAATCCAGGATATTTATTATAAATGTAAAGATCACTGTGATATTATTTTCTGCAGCGGAGAATTTGGCTACTATCAGCTTATGAAGATTCCTGATATTGAAAAACCCTGCGCCTTTGTATTCTATGAGACAAAGCATTTTCTGGCTTTCGCCCTGGATTTTGTTCAGACTCATCCGGATATTCCGCTCAATCGGATTTACTGTGACTTTTTGATACCCAGCAACAATTACCTGGATCTGCATCGCTATCTCCGTCCAGAATTGATGCCCTATTGCTGCACAGATCCAGTGCTCAGCTATGAAACACTATTTCGCACAGCTAAGGAGCTGTGGGATGAGGGAAAAATAGATATAGCTTTTGTGCGCTCAACGAATAGCCTGAAACGGTATGAGGAGGCACACATCCCCTATCTGTATATTTTTTCCGATGATAATACCATTGCAGATTCTATTCGAAGCGCAGTGTCTATGGCAAAGCTGCGCCTCAATTCTGTAGTGCAGAAGGCCAGCATTCTCATACGGCTTGTCTATCCAGATAATCTCCCGGGGATTGAACTGGAATACCAGAGAGTTACGCTTCTTAAGGCTCTTCTGGATTTCCGGAAGGAGCAGGAAGCCAGCTTTTCCGTCCAGACCTTTGTCACCTATGTGCAGATTACCTGGGAACTTGAGGACAGCGAACTGCTGCTTCCGTTTTTGCATTCTTTGATTCTGTATCTGAACACCTACGATGAAATTTCCTTTCGCCTGGGAGCAGGCCTCTCCACCTCTCTTTCTAATAGTATGGAGCAGGCAGAACAGGCTCTGAATGAGTCGGTTCACTATGGGAAAAATGACGGTTTTTTAATTAACGAGCAGCTTCGCCTGTTGGGCCCCCTGTCTGTTCAGGATCCGCTTCATGTTTCCTACGACAATGAGAAAATTGTAAAGTTTTCCAAAGACAATGGGATTAATGAAGGCAACATGCAGAAAATTATCGGTCTTTTTTTGAAAAATCCCAGGCAATTTATCACTTCAGCCTTTTTGTCAGAGTGGCTGAATATCACACCGAGAAGCTGCAACCGTATCATTCAGAAGCTTTGCCTTACCGGACTTTTGACTCAGATGCATGCAGAGGGAACGATGGAAAAAGGCCGCCCCGTTAAAACGTACTGTTTTAACGAGACAGCCTGCTTTTCAACCTTTTTCTAATAATAAAGTTTTCTATTTTTCATGCAGCCTAAAAGCAAGTCCAGCAAGCAGAGCAGCGCCTCGCCAGAGTACCCCTTCATCAGGGCTGTAATGACTGCTGTGCAGAGGCCATACAGTCTCTCCTGGGGGCGTTGTCCCAATCCAGGCGAAAGCTCCAGGCTTTTTGTCCAGATAGAAGGAAAAATCCTCAGCAGTCATGGCTGGCTCCACTGATACGGCTGTGCCCTTTCCCAGAGTGCTGTCGGCCGTTTCTTTCATATAGACTGCCATTTTTTCATCATTCACAACTGCCATGTAGCCTCTTTCATAGTGAAGCTCTCCTGTACAGCCTGAAGCAGTACAGATACCGGATAGAACCTCGGAAAGCCTGCGTTCTGCCAGATCGCGGATGGACGGATCAAAGGTACGGCAGGTTCCTTCCAGCGCACATTCTCCCGCTACAATATTATAACGGGTTCCCGCGCTGAGCCTTCCTATGGTTATAACAATCGACTTCATAGGATCTGCATTTCTGCTGACAATGGTCTGGGCAGCCATCACAAACTGGGAGCCTGCTACCAGGGCATCGATGCCCTCATTTGGCTTGGCAGCATGGCTGCTTTTTCCTTTGATAGAGACTGTGAAATGATCAGAAGCAGCCATCAGAGGGCCGGCTTTTATGCCTACCTTTCCCAGCGGAAGATCTGGCCAGACGTGCATTCCGAATACAGCGTCAACTCCATCCAGAGCGCCTGCTTCAATCATTTTTCGTGCTCCCCCCTGAGGAGACAGCTCTTCAGAGGGCTGAAAGATCATTCTTACCCGTCCTCTCAGTTCATCCTTTCTCTGAGCCAGAAGGCGGGCTGCGCCCAGAGCCATGGTAAGATGGTTATCATGACCGCAGGCATGCATGACTCCACAGTTTTCTGAGCAGAAAGAAAGACCTGTTTCTTCCTCAATCTGCAGCGCGTCCATATCAGCTCTGAGAGCTGCTGTGGGACCGGGAAAATTTCCTGAAAGATCAGCAATTACCCCGTTTCCGCCAATACCTGTTTGAATTTTAAATCCTCCAATATCCTCAAGCTCTTTCACGACTCTGGCAGCGGTCTCTTTCTCGTTGCCTGAGGTTTCCGGATACATGTGGAACTCTCTTCGAAGATGCTTTAAATGCTCCTCCATAGCCTTTGCTGATTCAACAATTGTCATCTTCCGCCTCCTGTTTCTGTCTGCTGTTTAGACGGGTTCTGCGTTTTCTTTCCGTTTGCATTGGGCAGGACTTCTGCTGGAATGGGACATTCATATGGTTTCCCCTCAGTATCGTTCTCAAATACTTCTCGGGCCTGTTTTACAATTTCTGGTTTTTCAAACAGACGACGGCAAGCCTCAGAAAGTACCTGGGCTGCATAGAACATTCCCTTTATTGCAGTCTTTTCCTTCCCCTGAGCTGTCATCTGCCAGGAGTGGGCTGGCGTTCCAGGCACAAAGCATGCTCCTGTGAACTGAGCGGTGGGTACTGTATGGCTGCAGTCTCCAACATCTGAAGAACCGGGAAGAAATATATCCTGGTGGTGGTGTTCTACTACAAAATCAGCCATGGGAAGTGTCCGGTACAGAGAGGCCAGCCGGTTCTTTTCTTTTCCATGAGCCACCATCAGAGACATATCGCTGGCTATGTCGGCATCTGTGATAGTTTCTTTCATTTTTTTTGCATATCTCAGCTCTTCTTCGGTGTAGGATGGAAGAGAGGTTGATTTCATGCAGTCATAAAGAAGCTGTTCCAGAACGCTGTTGGAAAGAATATTGGAACAGGCTTTGTCAAATACTGCTTCTACAGTTGTTTCTGTCATCAGAGCAGCGCCTCTGGCAATATTTTTTACCCTTTCATACAATCGTTTCACTTTATCGGTATCAGTGGAACGGATCAAATAAAGAACCTCCGCATGATTCTGTACCACATTGGGAGAGAGGCCGCCTGTATCAGTGATGGCATAGTGGATCCGATCAGTGGGCTCTATGTGTTCCCTCATGTAGTTTACGCCTACATCCATTAGTTCCACTGCATCCAGAGCGCTTCTGCCCAGGTGAGGCGCTCCTGCCGCGTGGGCAGAAACACCATGAAAGCGAAAGTAGGCCTGGCAATTTGCCTGCAGAGAACCTGTCAGGACGGCATTGCCTCCAGCTGGATGCCAGGTGAGCGCTGCATCCAGGCTGTCAAACACACCTGCTCTGGCCAGATAGGCTTTTCCGGAGCCGCCTTCTTCAGCCGGGCATCCAATCAGCATAATAGTTCCCTCTTTGCCAGATTCCAGTAGATAATCTTTTGCCATCAGTGCAGCTCCAACGGCACCGGTTCCCAGAAGACAATGGCCGCATCCATGGCCATTGTCTGTCCCTTCTCTGGGAATCGGAGTTGTTTCACCAGCTTTTTGGCTGAGTCCAGACAGAGCGTCATATTCTGCCAAAAGTCCTATCACAGGACGCCCTGTTCCAGCCGTGGCTCTGAATGCCGTGTCCATCCCGGCCAATCCTCTTTCTACTGAGAAACTGTGATTCTCCATCGTATCTATGAGGGTATCTGCGGATTTGTATTCTTCAAATTTTAGTTCTGCGTAATCCCATATTTCAGCATTTAGTTTTTCGAGCAGTTTCTCATAATTCTGCATTGTCCTCACCTCAACCACTTGATTTCATATTTTAATTTCCCTTGAACTGGCTTCCGAAGGAAATACGGCTGCTTACTACTGCGAACAGCACGGCCGCAAGGCCCAGTCCCAAGGCTGCCAAAGCGGTTACGCCTGCGCCAGCGTTCATCGGCAGTACGATAAAGAGATTCAGCATGGCAAAATAAATAATGCTGGTGATCGTGTAGGATAAAGAGTAATTGGCCAAAGCCGGGCTTTCCAGATTCGGATCGCAGATTCTAAGAAGCAGGACTCCTGTCAAAAACACGCCGGTACTCATACCGTAGGTTCCAATCATCTGCTCAAACCAAAAGCCTTTTAAAAGCCGCTTGCTGAGGATAAAGAGAAGGCCTGTAGTTACTACATAGCCTATTGCCACCATCACAAGAATTGGGACAATATATGACGCTACTGCCTGAATCGGAAGGCTTGCAACTGCCGCAATGACAGCAAATTCTGTGAAGGAGCTGGAAATTTTGCTTTTAATTTTTTCATCCACCAGATAATCCAGCTTCAGCTTGCTCATAATTCCCCAGATGGCAAACATAACAATCATTCCGTAAGCCCATACAGAAATGCTTTTGAGTACAGGGATTTGAAGATTTTTCGCAGCCATCAGCAGCAGATAGGCCAGACCGCAGGCAACAAAGATCAGGGCGGCGTGGAAGGCCAAGGTATCAATGGAAGAAGACATTGTAGTCTCGCGGCCTACGGATTTTTGCTTTTGAATATCTTTCTCAAAGCCTACACGCAGAGGCTCCGGAATATCTGCCGGTTTTTTAAGCATTGCCGTCTGTCCGTGTCTGGCAGCCCAGTTTATCATCATAATTCCAATCAGGATGCCGCCTACAATTCCGAAAGTAGCTGTTGTGGTAGCTACACCCTGTGAGGTTTCCCAGTAAGGCAGATTCAGGGCAGAAAGCATATTTCCCAGAGTACCGGCTGTGCCGTGCCCTCCTACAAATCCAATGGCCAGCTCAATTCCAAATACATCATAGAGATCTTCACCTGAAAAGAGTACGTGTGTTCCGTAGCCAACTGCAAACTGGAACATAGCTGCAGCCAATCCGATTCCGATAAGAGGAAATACATTTTTTAAAATATCAGGTTCTACGCCGTCCTTCTTGCCGCCCCCTATCTTTAGTCCCAGAGGAACAGATGCTACAACCGGAACGATCAGAACTCCGGGAAGCAGCGAATAAGTATCGAACCAGGAAGCGGGAACAGGAAGGACATTCGCGCACTGGGGTCCTAGAATTAAAAGCAGAAATCCTCCAATTACAGAAGACGGAATGAAGGTTTTCTGGAGAATTTTGAACTTCGCCCTCAGGAAAACCCCTATCAGAAGAAATACGCCCAGAAGCCCCAGGCTTTGCAGCAGATCTGTAAGCATTGCATTAGTCATAGCTTTTTCTCCTTTCAATTTTATTGGACGTCCATTTTAAGACATAAAAATTTTATGTCCTATTTATGAAAAATTTATAACACTTATAAATTTTCTTGTCAATACAGAAGAATGATTTTTTGGATTTTTATAAATGTTTGACAGGAGAAAGACGATATAAGAGATAAAATGGTGTTCAATACCGGTGTTTTTTAAATTTAGTGTTTTTATTTATATATATTTACAATAATACACGCAATAAAAGAGAGTATTTTCTTGTGAAATGTGCAAATTATTGTAATGAATTCTTCATTGTTGCGGGGGCAGGGAATTGCTATAATATAGATACAGAGAATGGGATCAAAGGCTGGAAGAGGCGGAGGGATTGAGATGAAAAAGCTTTATGGCTTATTGAAGTATATTATCTACGGCAGCTTATACGTAATTGTGTTCAAAACAGGATTTGATTTTTACAACTATAAAAAGTATCCCAATGTATATGCGTATTATTCAGCTCCCTGGTATACTGGCGCTCTGCTGTATGGGATCGTATCGCTTGCAGTGATTATTGTCTGCATCATAGGAAGAAAAATCATTTTTAAGAAGTTTATGGGGGATACAAGGCAGGGGAAGCAATGAAGAAAAACAGAGAGGTGCTGCAATGAAAAAGAGACGGTTGATTCTATGGACAGCGGTAATACTGACAGCTGCAGTTTTCTTTTATGTCAGTATCCAAAGGAGGTATACATTTACGCTGGCAGGTGGTGATAGGATGATTAAGTCAGAACAGATACAGCCTTTGTTTGGAGCGGTGAAAGTGAGCGGAGACTGTGATACAGATGTGATTTTTACTGATACTGAGACAGGGGAAAAATATGAGATAGGATATATTACATCCGGCGTATCGGGAAAGATTCAACTGGAAAAGGGAAGATGGTACACAGTAGACGGGGAAGGAAATCTTACAATAGGACCGGTTCATGTAAGGATTGAATAAAGCGGGGGAAGGGGGAAGCGTATGGTATTTGCGGTAATTTATATAATTTCGTTTTTGATTTTTGCCGGAATCGTCTGCCTGGGAGTGAAAAGCGGACGGCTTCAGAAACTGTTTGCGATTCATTCCAGGCTGCCCAGAGTGCTGCTTCTGGGTTATATCATCTTTGCCGGATGTTTTGTGTTCCCCATTCGGAGCGAACCGTTTCCTCTGGACTTTGGCGGGTTATATGTGCTGGTGTCAAGCTACGGTGTGATTGCACTGGCGTCAGCCGGAATATTCGGGCCTGACAGGGGAAAGAAAGTTTACATAACAACATTTTTGCTCACTGCTGTAGGAATGGGATGCAGGTATCTTCTGGAATTCGGAGAAGTGTCCAATATCTATAATTTTACTCTGTTTAATATTGTCAGTTATCTGGCGTTGATTCCGGCCGGAACAGCGGCTGCTTACCACTGGATCGTGAGAGCGCTGAAACGGTGACAGAGTTTGGTAGTCTGGGAAATTCTGCAAAAGGCAGAAGGAAACCGGGAAACTATCTAATTTTTTTGGTAAATAGTTTAGAAATACAGGAGGCAGTTACTATGAGGGAACTGATGGTTTTAATGGGTTCGATAGGAGTAAATATCCTATCAAGCAAGGGGATTGCTTTGGGGTTATTCCTTCTTTTATTTTATATAAAGGGGCGACAGTTGAAATTTAATTCTGAAGAATGGGACAATTATTTTCTGGAATTGTCTCAGGAAACAGTAATCAGGATTGCCCTCGCTATAGCTGGAGTGTCCATTACGGCTTCCGCTTTGATAAGCTATGTGATTCTGGACAGAGCAGACTTCAATCATCCGCTTCTAATCGCCGCAGTGCTCTTTTGCTGCAGCGCACTCTGGTTCTGGCATAAATGGAAAGGAGAAAAAGGGAAGGCTTATCTTTTAAGGAGATTTGCTGAGATTCCGCAGACTATTTTGGAAAAACGGGACAGGGAAGCTTAAAACAGACGAAACTATGCTTACTGTGGGCAGATGCAGACTATTGATTTTCCCACAATATTCTTGCAATCACCCTGGAAGCCACGTATAATACATATATGTGTTCCTGAAATTAAGAAGCATGAGGGGAAAAGAAAGATGCCAGATACTGAAGGACCTGATAAAAAGGAACCCCGCAGGCGTGAATTCATGCGGGAAAAGATCGTGAAGCCCCCGCTGACAAAGGGGCAGATTGGGGCGCGGGCGGCTGCGTTTCTTCTGGCTGCAGCTGCGTTCGGGGCTGTGTCGGCCTTGAGCTTTACAGCAGTCAGATCGTGGTCAAAGGACAGGTGGGAGGAAAATTCCCAGGGAGAGAGCGCTGCCATAGAATTTAACAGAGATGATCCGGACGTGCAGACGGAGGAGAGCGGTTCGATGCAGGAGTCCGGCGGAGCGGAGGAGACAGTTCCGGTAGACGAGGCGGTCAAAGCCTACATGGAGACTTACGAGTTTACCTCAGAGGATTTAAAATCCATGTATGACAGTGTCCGGGCAGTTGAGCAGCAGGCGGATCATGGGATTGTAACCGTGCATTCGGGAAAGCAGCAGACGGATCTGTTTGGAAATCCCATTGAGACCAGCGGCTACTGCTCAGGGGTTGTCATTGCCAGGACAAGCAGTTCCTATATTATTCTGACAAGGGCTTCGGCTGTGTCCCAGGCAGACTCTATTTATGTGGAGTTTTTTGACGGAACAGAGGCTCCGGCTTCCGTCCTCCAGAACGACGGAGTCACAGGGATGGCTGTGGTTCAGGCAGATGCAGCGGCGGTAGATGCAGAGCTCAGAGCGAAGATAAAGGTTATTCCTCTGGGAAATTCTTATTCAGTAAAAACAGGAGATTTTATTATAGGAGTAGGGGCTCCGGCTGGGATTGTCCATTCGTTTGAGTTTGGAGCGATTACCTATGTGGCAAGGAATGTGCCGGTGACAGATGGAGTTGCCAGGATCCTGTTTACGGATCTTTCCAGCAGCGAAGAAGCAGGCACGTTTATTATGAATCTAAACGGCGAGATTATTGGCTGGACAGACAACAGCCTGAAGAAAGAAAGCTCCATTGCCTCTGAATCAGTTATGAGTATTTCCGACTACAAGGGAATTTTGGAAAAAATGACAAACGGGGTGGAGTCAGCCTATTTCGGAATCAAGGGGCAGGAAGTCAGCGAAGCCATGCAGGCACAGGGAATTCCCAGAGGCGTTTATATGACAGACGCTGTTTCCGGAGGACCGGTCTATGAAGCGGGGCTTCAAAACGGCGATATTATTGTACGCTTCGACGGCCGGGACGTAGCTACTCTGAAGGAACTGAGCACGCAGATTTCCAGTGTTCAGCCGGGAGATACAGCAGCCATTACAGTGATGCGCAGGGGGCGCGACGGCTACACATCCTTAGAGTATCAGGTAGTGGCCGGAGGGCGGTAGATGGAAAATAAAAAGATTAAGAAGTGAATTTAGAAGTGAGAGGATAAAACATGAAATATATTGGACAGTTCCACGACGGCATGCACATTTCTGATGTGTATCTCTGCAAGAAGAAGCAGATTGCTCTGACAAAGAACGGGAAGGAGTATGGGGCTCTGACGCTGCAGGATAAAACGGGAACCGTGGACGCAAAGATCTGGGATCTGGGCTCTCCGGGAATCGGGAATTTTGAAACCCTGGACTATGTGTATATTGATGGCGATATCACAGTGTTTCAAGGATCCAATCAGGTAAATGTCCGCCGGATCCGGAAGGCTGACGAGGGAGAGTACGTGGAGAGCGATTATCTGCCGGTCAGCTCTAAAGATATCAAGGTGATGTACAAGGATCTGAAGGCCTTAATCGAATCCATGAAGAATCCATATCTGAAAAAGCTGGCTTCCAGCTACTATGTGGAGGATCCGGATTTTGTCCGCCGCTTCTGCTTTCACTCGGCGGCTAAAAGCGTTCACCATGGTTTTGTAGGAGGGCTTCTGGAACACACTCTGAGTGTGATGAAGCTGTGCGATTACTTTGCAGCCGTATATCCGCGGCTGAACCGTGATCTGCTTCTTACAGCGGCTCTGTTCCACGATATCGGCAAGACAAGAGAGCTTTCTGCATTTCCGGAAAATGACTATACAGATGACGGACAGCTTCTGGGCCATATCATCATTGGTACGGAGATGGTGTCAGAACGGATTCGTGAAATCTCCGGCTTTCCGGATAAGTTGGCCGCAGAGCTGAAGCACTGTATTCTGGCCCACCACGGCGAGCTGGAGTATGGTTCTCCGAAAAAGCCTGCTCTGTTTGAAGCTGTAGCTTTAAGTCTGGCAGACAATGCAGACGCCAAGCTGGAGACCATGAACGAGATTATGGCAGGAGCCGGAGAAAACAGCGGATGGCTGGGATACAACCGCCTGCTGGAATCTAATGTGAGAAAGACGACAGAATTTTAAGAAAAAGAATCAGAGATAAAAAACATAATAAAATAAATAAAAGCAATAAAAGGGAAAATTAAATAAAATAAAACAATAGTTAAAAGAGGAGAGACGAGTTATGAAAATCGCGATTGGAAACGACCACTCTGCAGTGGAGCTTAAAAATATCATCAAGGAATTTGTAGAATCCAAGGGCTATGAAGTCATTAATATGGGAACCGATTCCACAGAAAGCTGCGATTACCCGATTTACGGCGAGAAGGTAGGAAGAGCCGTAGCATCCGGCGAGGCGGATCTGGGAATCACAATTTGCGGAACAGGAGTGGGAATCTCCCTGGCTGCCAACAAGGTAAAGGGAATCCGCGCCTGTGTCTGCAGCGATCCCTATACAGCGAAGCTGTCCAGAATGCACAACAATACGAACGTCCTGGCCTTCGGAGCCCGCGTGGTGGGAAGCGAGCTGGCCAAGATGATTACAGAGGAATGGCTGAACGCCGAATTTGAAGGCGGCCGCCATCAGAGACGTGTAGATATGATTATGGAGATTGAGAAATAAGGCGTTTCGTTCTTCCATAGA
>CAUCIO010000029.1 GCA_958442925.1 uncultured Clostridium sp.
CCTTAAATATCTTCTGCCAGGATCCCTCTGCCAGCACGTCCATATGCTCCTCGCCAATATAAACATCAATAGCGTTATCTCTGTCTGCTCTCTTAATTCCATCCACGAACTTCAGATTCAGCACCTGAGGAGCCTGGCGCAGGAACCAGTTATCTGCCTTCTGGCCTGCCAGTCTGGTACAGTGAACTCTGGACTGCTGTCCTGCACCGATTCCGATGGCCTGTCCGTCCTTCACATAGCAGACTGAATTGGACTGTGTATACTTTAAAGTAATCATGGCTACCGCCATATCAATCTTTGCGCTGTCCGGCAGTTCCTTATTCTCTGTCACAATATCAGTGAACATGTCCTTATTAATATCCAGTTCATTTCTGCCCTGCTCAAAGGTAATACCGTATACCTGTTTGCGCTCCAGCTTCTCCGGCTGATAGTCCAGATCAATCTCAATTACATTGTAATTTCCATTTTTCTTGGATTTTAAAATCTCCAGAGCCTCCTCTGTATATCCCGGAGCAATGATACCATCAGAAACCTCTCTTTTAATCAGCTTCGCTGTATCTGCATCACAGACATCTGATAAGGCAATAAAATCTCCGAAGGAAGACATTCTGTCAGCGCCTCTTGCTCTTGCATAAGCGCAGGCAATCGGGGAAAGCTCTCCCATATCGTCTACCCAGTAAATTTTTCTAAGTGTGTCGTTCATAGGAAGACCCACTGCCGCACCTGCCGGTGAAACATGCTTGAAAGAAGTGGCTGCCGGAAGGCCTGTGGCCTTCTTAAGCTCGCTTACCAGCTGCCATCCGTTAAACGCATCTAAAAAGTTAATGTAACCTGGACGACCGCTTAACACCTTGATTGGAAGCTCGCTTCCATTCTCCATAAAAATTCTGGACGGCTTCTGGTTAGGATTACAGCCATACTTTAACTCTAATTCGTTCATCTGTCCTGCCTCTTTTCTGAAATTTTTCTATTTTTTATTATTTCACGTTTTTATTAATAATTTTTGTCTGTTTCTCTCCTGTAGCGATATCAATGTAACGTACAAACAAAGATACCTTATTGTCAGGGTTCAGGCTCTCCCAGAGCATGGATGCAAAGGCCTCCATATCATCTGGAATCTCCACCAGCTTCGGCTCTCCCTCAAAGCTTGGAAGAGGATTTCCATCGTGCATATAGGTGTGGATAAATCTTCCCTCTCCTGCAAGGGGATTTTCGTAAGCATAGGTATATCTTAAACAGGAATCAGGACATCCGCTGTCGCTCTTTAAAATAGACATGGCAAAATTATAACTGCCGTTCTCAATGTGCATGATACCGGAAATCCGAGGTGTATAGTTAGGAGCGTCCGGCTCGAATTTCCTGCTTCTTAAAGACTGCTCAAATGTAAGCTGACGATCCATTCCCTCGTAAATGGTATCTGTCTGATCCCCATTCGTTACAATGGTCTTATTTCCCAGCACACGTACCGGAGCATAAATAATCAGACTGGGATCCGTAAGCTTGGACGGATCAAAGGCCTGCGTGCGGATTCCGTCTCCCTCCTCCACAAACACACGGTTTCTGCTGTTTTCACTTCTTCCCATAATGAAATAGGCGGCCACTGCCTTCGTGCCGTCGGCGCTTCTTCCAATGACAATGCCTCTTCCAGGATATGCATTGTTCTTCAGTTCCTCAGAAAGTGAGATCTTGTTCACCTTTTCGTCCTCCCTATACGGTTATTTCAGTTTGTTCATTGTTTTTTCCTTTTCAGCAGTGCGTGCTGATACTGTTTTCATTATATACCATCCCTCTCCTGATTGCCAGTAATAAAAACTGAAGTGTTTTTAGAAGCCTGGCTTATAAAAAGTTAAGAAATATTAATATAAAATTTCTGACATTTTGCAAAGAGATATTGTATAATGAGCTTATTACATGAATTCATTGCATAGGAGGAACTACCATGCGTAGAAAAACACTGTTCCTTGCAGCCCTTCTGCTCGCCATGGCAGTAACCGGCTGCCGGAAGAAAGAAACCATCGACTTATCTACTCTTCATACTACAGCCGCTGAAACGGAAAGCCAGGCAGAAGAAAAGCCCACAAAAGCACCTATCCAGCTGGATACGGAGCATACAGAAGCCGCCTCTGAATCGGAGCAGAAATATTCTGTCACTGCCTCCATGGAAACCTATACGGACAGCGGCATCTCTATTCAGTATCCTGTTCTCTCTAACCTGTCGGATGAGGAGCTTCTTAAAAAGGTGAACCAGCTGATAAAAGAAAATGCTGTTTCTGCCGCTAAGGCAAAGGGGCTTCCCGCAGAGGGCAGTTCCCTGACTGTATCTGCTTCTGTGGAATCCTCTAATTTAAAGCGCCTTGTACTGTCCTATAAGGGAGAACTGAAAAAGGGCGCGGATACAGAACGGATTTTTTACTCTAACACCATTGATCTGGAGGAAGGAAAAAACCTGCAGCTTTCTGATTATGCAGACGCCTATACAATAGCCGGTTATCTGGCATCTGGAGACTATGTATTCGCAGAAGCTCCCAAAGGGGACGAGGCTGCTGTCCGGGCGTATATAAACGGCAGCGGACGGGATACTGATTATTACTACAAAAAACTGTCAGAGGCTGATTTCTCTGATACAGGAGCTTTCCCGGAGTATTTCAGTTTTGAACGCCAGGGCACAATCTTTGTATCCGTGCCTGTCAGCCATGAACTGGGCAGCTATGCCCTCATTAAATACGTTCCTGACAATAAATAGATAAAGATAAAGGAGATTCATCCATGGAAAACGTAACTATTTTTACTCACCCGCTGATTCAGCACAAAATTTCTATCTTAAGAAAAAAAGAGACTGGAACCAATGAATTCCGTTCCCTGATCGAGGAGATTGCCATGCTCATGGGCTATGAGGCCCTGAGAGATCTGCCTTTAGAGGATGTAGAGGTAGAAACCCCCATTGAAACCTGCATGACTCCGTTTTTAGCCGGCAAAAAACTGGCTGTTGTCCCCATTCTCAGGGCTGGCCTTGGTATGGTAAACGGCATTCTGGCTCTCGTTCCCTCCGCCAAGGTAGGCCATATCGGTCTCTACCGCGACGAGGTAACTCATGAGCCCCACGAGTATTACTGCAAGCTTCCAAGCCCGATTGACCAGAGAATTATCGTAGTAACCGATCCGATGCTGGCTACCGGAGGTTCTGCCGTAGAGGCTGTAGATTTTATCAAACAGCACGGCGGAAAGAGCATTAAATTTATGGCTATCATTGCCGCTCCGGAGGGCCTTAAGAGACTTCACGAAGCTCACCCTGACATCCAGATTTATGTGGGACATGTGGATCGCTGCTTAAATGAAAACGCCTACATCTGCCCCGGTCTGGGCGATGCAGGCGATAGGATTTTCGGAACAAAATAAATCATTCCAGTCTGGAAGAGCGGATTTTTACCGCTCTTCTTTTTTTTCTGCTACCTCTCCCTGTCTCTTGTAGATAGACTTCTCATTTACGCAGCCTCTCACGCTGGAGAGAGGATAAATATTTGATTCCCGTCCAATGACCGTTCCAGGATTCAGCACTGAGCCGCAGCCCACCTCTACCTGATCGCCCAGCATGGCTCCTACTTTCTTTCTTCCTGTTTCAATCTCTCCGTCTTCGCCGTGGATTTTTACTAACAGCTTGTCGGATTTGACGTTTGAAGTGATGGAACCTGCGCCCATGTGAGATTTATATCCCAGAATGGAATCTCCCACATAGTTGTAGTGAGGAACCTGAACCTTATCAAAAAGGATCACATTTTTAAGTTCTGTGGAATTACCCACCACAGCCCCCTCTCCCACCAGGGCGCTTCCCCGGACAAAGGCGCAGTGGCGGATCTCCGCTTCCCTGCACACGATCAGCGGTCCGTTTAAAAAGGCAGTCGGCGCTACCTTAGCCTCTCTGTGGATCCAGATATTTTCTCCTCTCTTTTCAAACTCCGCTTCAGGAAGCGTATTTCCAAGCTCAATCAGAAAGGAACTAAGCCCTTCTAATGCCTCCCATGGATATTCAAAACCTGACAGATAGGAGCCTGCCATGGTATGAGTCAAATCATAGAGCTTCTCGATTTTCATATCCTCTTTTTTCATTATTTTTTCTCTCCTTTTCCAGCAGATACAGCTTTCTTTGCACTGCCTGCCTTATAATTCCTGGCTGCCAGCTCAAACTGGCGTCGAAGTCCTGCCTGATTGGCTGTGTGGACAGCCACATAGGTTCTTCCAGTCACAAACCGCTCCAGCTTTTCCATGTATTCTTCCTCTGTAATGCTTCCCTCTGCCACATAAGTCAGTCCCTTTTCCCAGCTGGCCGTCAGCTCGGGATTCAAAAGCTGGTGGATCGAAGCCTGCACCACCTCATAGATCAGTTCTCCTAACAGCGTAGGCGTAATAACCTGGGTCTTGGCGTTCAGGGACAGGTAGTGAATACTCATCAGCTTTTTCAGAATCTCCGCCCTGGTGGCGCTGGTTCCGATTCCGCTTCCCTTGATCTGCGCCCGCAGCTCTTCATCCTCAATCAGCTGTCCTGCATTTTCCATAGCCAGAATCATAGAACCGGAGGTATACCGTTTTGGCGGAGAAGTTTCTCCCTCTTTCACAGAAAGCGCTTTCAGCTCCAGCGCCATGCCTTTTTTCAGGCCTTCTAACATCTGGGCAAAATCCCCGCCTCTAATTACAGTCTCCTGGGAATCTCCTTTTTCCTGCTCCAGAGGATCATGTTCCCCTGTCTGCTGTCTTCTCTTTCCATCTGCTTCCCCTTCTCCGTTTTTTCCGGAAGAGGAAACGTCCAGCACTTTCAGATATCCCGGTTCTTTTAAAAGCTTAAAATTTGCAAAGAAATGCTCTGTCTCTGACAGCAGCTCCACTCCATACTTTCTGTAGACTGCAGCCGGGTAAAAAATACTCAGAAAGCGCCGGGTAATCAGCTCATACACCCTAGCTCCCAGGGCAGAAAGCGATTTCAGCGCCCCCATGCCCTGCCCTGTCGGCACAATCGCATAGTGATCTGTAATCTGCTTGTCATTCACATACCGTGTCTTTCCGATAGTTTTCCAGGAACTTCCTGCCAGAACTTCCTCTGCAAATGCAGCGCAGGGCGGAAAGCCTTTAAGGCCAGAAATATTTTTCCCAATCTCCTTTGCCACAGCAGATGACAGCACTCTGGCGTCTGTTCTTGGGTATGTCACCAGCTTTTTTTCGTACAGTTCCTGTACTACCTTGAGGGTCTGATCCGGGCTGATCTTAAATCGTTTCGAACAATCATTCTGAAGCTCCGCCAGGTTATAAAGGAGAGGAGGATTTTTCGTCTCCTTTTTCTTCTCTATTGAAAGAATCGTCCCTGACATAGGCTGTTTTTCAGACAGAAAGCGAATCAGTTCCTCTGCCTTCTCCCGTTCCTTAAAGCCGTTATCCCGGTAAAGGAACGGAGACTGATAGTATCTGGATCCTTTTACCGCCTTCCACTCTGCCTGAATCTCCATTCCGCTCTGCTGAAAGGTTCCGATCACACGGTAAAAAGGTGTCTTTACAAAATTTCGAATCTCCCGTTCTCTTCTCACTGCCATTCCCAGAACGCAGGTCATTACCCGGCCCACTGACACTACCGTCCACTTGCTTCCCATGAAATTCGCAATAGCAGGGCCATATTTTAAAGTAAGGGCTCTGGAAAAATTAATTCCCATCAGATAGTCCTCCTTTGCCCTTAAATAAGCGGAGGCGGCCAGATTGTCATACTCCCTCAGGTCTTTCGCTTCCCTGATTCCCCGCAGAATCTCCTCCTCTGTCTGGGAATCAATCCAGACCCTCTTTTCCTTTTTGCCCTTCACGCCTG
This sequence comes from uncultured Clostridium sp., assembly GCA_958442925.1. Lineage (GTDB taxonomy): Bacteria > Bacillota > Clostridia > Lachnospirales > Lachnospiraceae > Otoolea. The sequence goes on from CAUCIO010000029.1 coordinate 5,843, forward strand.
ACATCTGGGCTACCAGACGGTAAATGTACTCTCCCTCCCGTCCGGAGTCAGTGCACACATAGATAGTATCAATATCGCTGCGCGCCAGAAGAGAGCTGACAATTTTATACTGCTTCTTTACTCCGTCGATCACCTGATATTTAAATTCTTTCGGAAGAAACGGCAGTGTATCAAGACGCCACTTTTTATATTTGATATCATATTCTTCCGGATAGCTCATGGTAACCAGATGGCCTACACACCAGGTTACTACCGCAGTATCTGATTCAATGTAGCCGTCGGCCCTGCGTCCGGAAATTTTCAGGGCGCGGGCAAATTCCTGGGCAACGCTTGGTTTCTCCGCTATATATAAAGCCTTGGCCATTCTATTCCCCCTCTCTAATTTCCTGCCCTGTATTCAGAAATAATTGCTGCTGCAAACATAAGAGCGCAGCCTGCCAGCATTTTGGCTGTGACAGTCTCCTTCAAAAAAATCACAGAAAAAATCAGTCCAAACACAGATTCAAAGGACAGCAGGATGGAGGCAGTATTAGGACTCAGATATTTCTGCCCCACATTCTGCACCAGAAATCCTACCATGCTGGCAATCAGTCCCAGATACAGAAGGGGCCATGCAATCTGCCAGTTAAAAAGCTCCCTGACATCTCTTACCCCCTCAGCCGCAAAGGCTAAAATCCAGAACAGAACAGCAGAAGTCATAATCTGCAGGACAGTCAGAATTACCGGATCCCTGTGCCTGGTATATCGATCTACATAGACCATATGCCATGCCAGAAATACACTGCACAGAAAGGTAAGCACATCTCCCAGATTGATTCCCTGTTCCCCGTTAAGAGAAATAAACGCCAGGCCAATCACTGCCAGCACCGCAGCCACCAGATTATTCCTCCGGGGTCTGGCCCCATTAATGACCCAGTGCAGAAACGGTACAATAATAACATAAAGCGTTGTGATAAAAGCGTTTTTGCTGGCTGTCGTATGCTGCAGTCCGTAGGTTTGAAACACATAACTCATTCCCAGCAAAAGTCCCAGCACAATTCCGCAGTGCAGATCTCTGCGGTTTATCTGCATCAGGCGTTTGTGAAACAAAATGGCCAGTCCCAGAGAGGCAATCGTAAATCGGTATGCCAGCACATAAGCAGGACTCAGCATATCAATCGAATTTTTCATTACCACAAAGGTACTTCCCCATATAATGGTAATCACCATAAAACCTGCTATTGCTAAGGTTTTCGCCATTCCTGCATGTTTTGTATTCATAATCCCCTTTTCTCCTTTTCCGAGATAAAGCGGCACATTTTGCCTGGCCGCACAGCGGCAAAAAAGACAGGGACTCCGTCTTCTTTCCCGGACTCCCCTGTCTTTCTCTTTTATCTACTCTGTATAGAAACGATACACTGTCTCCGTCAGTTTCTCAATACCTGCCTTTATGACAGGGGACGGAAACTGCGGATGATTCACTGCATCTGGATAATACTGCGTTTCGAAACAGTATCCATGACGTGCTCCGTAAACAGCCCCGTTTTTTCCAGGAAGACTGTCATCCAGATAATTGGCCGTATAAAACTGCAGGCCAGGCATATCGGTCCAGACCTCCATCCCGCGGCCGCAGAGCTTATCCCAGGCCCTTGCGGCCAGAGCCAGGCCCTCTCTTTCCCGCTTGATCACCCAGTTATGGTCGTAGCCGTTTCCCTTCACCAGCTGGTCATAAGCACTTTCCAAATCCTGCCTGATTTCCTTTCTCTCTGTAAAATCCATTGGCGTTCCCTTCACTGACATCACAGTTCCATAGGGAATCGAAACCTCATCAGCAGGTGTGAACTGTTCTGCATTCAGGAATACCCACTGCCCCATGGCATCTCCCGTCTGATGGCCTGCCAGATTAAAATAGGCATGATTGGTCATGTTCATAACTGTGTCCGCATCTGATATACCTCTATAGCAAATGTGAAGCTCATCCTGATCATTCAGAGTGTATGTAACGGAAATATTCAGATTCCCCGGAAATCCCTGATCTCCATCCGGACTTTCCAGTGTAAAACAGACAGAGCTTTCATTCTCCTGCTCCCAGGCTCTGGCTTTCCAGAGGCGGTTTCTGTAGAAATCATTTCCGCTGTGAAGATTATTCGGCCCATTATTGATCGTCAGGGTGTAGGTTCTTCCGTTTAATTCAAAATGGCCGCCTCCAATCCGGTTGGCATTTCGTCCGATAATTTCCCCTAAGTGAGCATCGCTGGCCAGATAGCACTCTGCACTGTCATAGCCCAGCACTACGTCAGCGAAATTCCCGCTTCTGTCAGGAACCAGCATGGACTGCCAGGCAGCTCCCAAATCGAGAAATCCGGCTGTCAGTCCATTTCTATTCTTTAATGTATATTTATGCACTAACTCACCGCCCGGCATCCGGCCGAACGCTTCCTTGATGTACGGCATAACTGCTCCTTTCACCGCCTTATCTGCTTCCTACTGCTCCTTTGCCTGAATATAACCCTGGGCAGTCAGAAGCTCTGCACAGAGAACAGCTCCTCCGGCGGCTCCTCTTAACGTATTGTGGGAGAGACCCACAAACTTATAATCATAAACTGTGTCTTCTCTCAGACGTCCCACAGAAACACCCATGCCACGCTCAAAGTCCACATCCATCTTTACCTGAGGACGGTTATCTTCCTCCAGGTACTGAATAAACTGCTTCGGCGCGCTGGGAAGCTCAAGCTCCTGCGGAAGTCCCTTAAAGGCTGTCAGTTTCTCAATCAGCTGCTCTTTGGACGGTTTCTTTCTGAATTTCACAAATACTGCCGCTGTATGTCCGTCTAATACAGGAACGCGGATACACTGGCAGGTGATTACCGGCTCGCTGGCCTTTACAATTACACCATCCTTAATTTCGCCCCAGATACGCAGAGGTTCCTGCTCGCTCTTCTCCTCTTCGCCTCCAATATACGGGATAATATTTTCTACCATCTCAGGCCAGTCCTGGAAGGTCTTTCCTGCTCCTGAAATTGCCTGGTAAGTAGTAGCCACTACCTCGTAAGGCTCAAATTCCTTCCAGGCGCTGAGCACTGGAGCGTAGCTCTGAATGGAGCAGTTGGGCTTTACAGCAATAAATCCTCTCTGGGTTCCCAGGCGCTTCTTCTGGAACTCAATTACCTTAAAGTGCTCTGGATTCACCTCCGGAATTACCATAGGAACGTCCGGGGTCCATCTGTGAGCGCTGTTATTGGACACAACCGGAGTTTCTGTTCTGGCATAGGCCTCCTCAATCTCGCGGATCTCTTCCTTCGTCATATCCACAGCGCTGAATACAAAATCAACTCCTGACGCAACCTTCTCCACCTCATTGACATTCATGACAATCAGGTTTTTCACACACTCCGGCATGGGAGTCTTCATCTTCCAGCGTCCTCCCACAGCCTCCTCATATGTTTTTCCGGCAGATCTGGGGCTTGCAGCTACTGTCACTACCTCATACCATGGATGCTCTGCCAGCAGGGAAATAAATCTCTGTCCAACCATTCCTGTTGCACCCAGAACGCCTACCTTTAATTTCTTCTTCATCTCCATAACCGTTTTCTCCTCATTCCCGGAACCAATCCGCTCGTATTTCGCCTTCTGCCTGCTCTGCTGCCGGAACGCGATCTGATACTTCACTATCCTACAACAAATTGCATAAAAAATCAAGTTTTATCCGTTCTAAAAATACATTTGTCTTTCTTTTGCGGACATGCCGTTCCATCGGGACACTTTATCCTGCCAAAATGCATGCCGAAAAAATGGGTTCAGAACAGTTCTGGTTTCAAATCAGGCTTCCAGAAAAACAGGAATCAGCTTTCTTTCTGACACGGATACCAGACCTAAATCTGACATTTTCACCTCTGGAATAACAGGAAGAGCCAGCGTTACAATCCTAAGCAGCGGATTTTCCATATCTGTCAGCCCTAGATCTCTCTCTACCGCTTTCATAACAGCCGCCTTTTGTGAAAGCTCTTCCGCCTCCAGATTTGTCATCAGACCGGCCACCTCCAGCGGAAGCGTGTGGAGAACAGATCCGTCCTTTACTGCTGTCATACCTCCTCCGCAGCGAATCAGCTCCTCGACGGCAGCAAGGCCGTCTTCCGGCTTAAAATAAACCACTGTCAGGTTATGAGAATCATGAGATACTGTGGAGGCCACAGCCCCTTCCCTCAAACCGAAGTTTTTCACTACTCCTACTGCCCTGGTTCCCTTTCCATATCGGTTAATCACAGCGACAAAAGCCTCATTTTCCTGCAATACCAGCTGTCCGTCCCTGATTTCATGTTCCTGAACAGTGCAGACAGTATGGCTCTGGATTCTGGTTTTGTATTCCATCACATTGACCATGGCTTTCCCCTGGCGGATTGGAGATTCCAGGATAAAGTCTTTCAGTGAGATCTCACCTGTATTCATGGAATTTCTGCGCTCCAGCTCAAACGCTCTTTCTTCAATCGGCGAGACAAGCTTTCCATCCTCTGCTGTCAGCTGTCCCTCAAAGAAAACTGCCTTTGCCCACATCGTGTGAAGATCGTCTGTCAGCACCATATCTGCTACGTAACCCGGCGCTATGGCTCCCAGATGTTCCATTCCGATTTCTCTGGCTGTATTGATGGTGGCACTTTTAATGGCAAGCACCGGATCCATGCCGCTCTCCACCGCCTTTCTCACAACTGCGTTCAGATGGCCTGTATGAAGCAGATCATCGCTCTCCCTGTCATCACTGCAGAGCGTCAATGTATCAAAAAAGCGGACGTCTTTTACTCCCTTCCAGATTGCCTCCACATTTTTCGTAATAGAGCTTTCCCTGGCATCTACATACATACCGCTCCTCAGCTTCTTCAGGGCCTCATCCCCTGCTGTTGTCTCATGGCAGGTAGATGGTCCTCCTATCAGATAAGCCGACAGCTTTCTGCCTGTCACAGTCGGCGCATGTCCCTGAAGATACAGCCCTTTTCTGTCAGCTGCTTCAATGATTTCCATCATTCGATCCTCGCCGTACATAACACCGTAAAAATCCATCACCTCTGCTAGTCCTACCACTCTGGAAAGCTCTGCCAGCACTTCAATATCTTCCGCCGTAAATACAGCGCCTGCATTCTCACAGCCAGGAACTGCCGGAACACAGCTGGGAATATCTACCAGCTGCCGCATGGGAAGCCCCTCTGCCGCGTCGTGCATATAGACAACGCCCTCCCGTCCGTACACATTTGCAATTTCATGTGGATCGTGGATGATTGTTGTAGTGCCATGGGGAATCACTGCCTTAGCAAAATTTCTGGGTGTCATCATAGAGCTTTCTATGTGCATATGGGAATCAATCAATCCCGGAATCAGGAATCTGCCCTGCCCGTCATACACCATTTCTGCATCATAAGGACCTTCCAGACAGCTATCCTCCACATGGGCGATAAATCCGTCCTTTACGTAAACCACTGCCGGATAGATTTCTCCGGTAAATACATTCACCAACCGGCAGTTTACAACTGCCAGATCTGCCTGTTCCAGACCGAGAGCAGTCCGAAGCAGTGCTTTTTTATCCTTTGGTTCCAACCGCATCATATCATATCTCCTTCTTTTGTCTGCACAATTGTTTTTCAGGCAGCTGCTGCCCTGATAAGGCAGAAAGGCTGCTGCAAAAGAATTCCTTCCCTTGCAGCAGCCTTTCTGTCATTTAGGAAAAATCCGCAGACAGATTCTAAACCTGCCAACTGACATCAATTACTGAACAATCGCATCAATCTCTTCAGCGGAAAGTCCGGCTGCCTCTGTTACTTCGATCTCTCCAGACTGAATTTTCTCAAGAAGCTCCTGTACCTTATCCACATTCTCCTGGCTGATGCTGTTTGTCAGGTTCTCGTTAAATACGATTCCTACAGAATCTTCTGCCAGTCCGTATGTTACATTCTCTCCGAACGGTACGCTGGACGGATCCTCTCCATAGCTCTTGCAGATGTTAAACAGGGCGTTGTCCAGTCTCTTAAGGCTGGATGTAATGACAGCAGACTGAAGGTTGCTTCCCTCGAGAGCCTGGTACTGATCACTGTCTACACCGATTGCCATCACGCCGTCTTTCTCTGCCGCAGCTTCAATTACACCGTTTCCTGCTCCGCCGGCTACCTGGAAAATAATATCAGCGCCTTCGGAAATCTGGGCATTAGCCAGGTCCTTAGCCTTCGCTGTATCCATATAATCGCCTACATAGGCTGTAAGCACCTTGATTTCAGGATCTACATACTTCGCTCCCTCTGCGTAGCCTACCAGGAAGTTGTTTACTGTGGTACTCTCAACGCCGCCTACAAATCCGATTGTCTTGTCTGCATTTGCAGCATTCTCACCTGTAGTATAGTACGCAGCTACTGCTCCTGCCAGGAAGCCAGACTGGTTGGAATCGAACAGAACTGCCATGGTATTGGATAAATCATCGCTCTCCAAATCCAGTTCCTGATCAAACAGGATAAATTTTGTATCTGGATACTCCAGCGGAATTGTCTCAAAGTTTTCCTTGTTCTGGAAACCAGTTCCAACTACAATATCAGCGCCTGCATCAGCTGCATCATAGAAAGCGGCCTGCCACTTTGTGGTGTCATCGCCCATTTCTACAACATTCACTTCGTATTTGTCGCCTAATTCCTTCTTTACCCTCTCGCTGCCCTCATATGCAGACTGCTGGAAAGACAGATCATTCTTTCGTCCAATACATAAAGTCAGTTTGATTTTTTCTCCGCTTTCTCCTGCTTCCTGAGCTTCTCCAGTGCCTTTTGCTGCTTCCTCACCGCTTCCGCCTCCGCAGGCTGTCAGAGATGCTGCCATGGCAGCTGTCAGTGTCACTGCCGCTGCTTTTTTCAGTAATTTTTTCATAGTTTCCTCCTTCTTGCTCTAATCATAGGTTTCAGAGCTTTTATTTATCATCAGGTCTCAATATACACAGACCTTGATTTTTCCTACAGTCCGCCCTCTGATTTCTGTCGCACCTTATAGTAGAGGCTGAACGCCACATAGAAAATAATGATCGATGCATAGGGAATCATCGTAATCAGATACGGATCCACGTTATTGTTCTGCAGATAGATAGAAATGCCGCTTCCAAAGCCGTAGAGGATGGAGCTGACTGTTCCCATCAGAGCATTTCCCGCTGCCATGGCATTGGTCGCCAAAGCAATATATCCGCGGCCTGCCACCATGTTGGACGTAAAACGGTTTACGTAGCCCATAGAAAGGTACATACCGCCAAGGGAAGCTAAAATTCCGCTGATAAACATGGCCTGATAGCGCACCTTTTTCACATTAATTCCCACCGAACGGGCTGCCTCTTCCGATTCACCTACTGCCCGGATGCGGATGCCAAATGCAGTTCTTTTCAGCATAATAAACATGACAACTGCAATGATAAACGCCAGATAAGTCAGACAGTTGTGCCCTGACAAAATATCTCCCAGCACCGGAATATCTTTAATCACAGGAATATTCACTGCCGGAAATGCCTGAGAAGGCAGAGAGTTGCTGGCATTCTTATCGCCAGTCAGGGAATAGAGGCAGAATACAGAACCACCAGTAGCAGCTAAATTCAGTGCAACACCTGTGATTACCTGATTTGCCTTTAAATGCTGGATAAAATAAGCCAGCAGCATGGTATAAACCGTTCCCGCTGCAAGCCCGGCCACAGCGCCCACAAACAGACTTCCTGTAAAGCCGCTTCCCAAAACGCCGCAGAGAGCCGCAATAGTCATGGTGCCCTCTAATCCCAGATTCAGAAGACCGGAACGACTGGCAATAAGCGCAGCCATTGTGGCCAGCAGAACCGGCGTCGTACAGCGAAGAACCGTAAACCAGAAATCAAGATTCACTAAAAATTCCATTTTCTCTCCTCCTTAGTTTGCACCAGCGGTTTCCATCGCCTGATTCTGCAGTGCTTCTTTTTCTTCCTTGCGCTTCTTCATCTGATACATAAAGCGCTCTGATGCAATCAGGATAATGATGATTCCCTGAATAATAGATACAATCTCAGAGTCTACATCTCCTCCTCTGGACATAACCAGCGCTCCGATTCTGATGTAAGAAATGAAAAAGGCAGACACAGGAATCATGAGAGGCTTCGTTCCAGCCAGCAGGTTAATGAGAATACCGTCCCACACATAAGTCTGGGCTGTAATCCACTGGAAATGAGTGTACATACCGATCATCTCCACACCTCCGCCCAGACCGGCCAGCATTCCGCCGATCAGCTGAGAGCCAATCACAATTCCGCCGATTTTCAGTCCCGCATACTTTGCAAAGCTGGAGTTGGAACCTGTAATTTTAAGCTCCCGGCCAAATTTCGATTTATCCATAAGAATCCACATAAAAATGACTGCGGCAATCATAATGAAGATTCCGTAATGGGCATTCGTTCCCTTAATCAATTTGCCTAAGGTTGCCGTTTTCTGGAACCTCACAGAGAAGGATCCATTGGCCTCGTCCAGGAAAAAGGCGCGGATCAGCCAGTAACCAAAATTGAAGAAAATGTAATTCATCATCAGGGAAATTACCAGCTCATTGGCCCCTGTCTTTCTCTTAATAATCACAGGGATCACACCGATCACACCGCCCACTGCCGTAGCTGTGAGAAGAATCACCAGCTGATGAACTCCCGAAGGCATGGGACATGCAATTGCCAGAATAGCCGCTACTACTCCGGAAAAGTAGAAGGAGCTGTCTGCTACCATGGAGAACAGTCCGCTCTTATGCATGATATTGATAGCAAGTCCACAGAAAACCAGCGGAATCATCATCTCCACGGCATTGAAAAAATTCCGTTTCGTGGAAAAGGGTCCCAGGAGAAAACGGTTCAGGGCTGTCAGCGGATCATCTGCCACCGCAAAAATAATCACCGCCGCAATGAGCAGGGCGATCAGAATAGAAGTGGCTACTCGAATGACGCTGTACCAGTCAATCTTTTTCTTTATGTTCATCTCCTACGCCTCCTGTAATTTTTCTGCGGGATCTTCCTTCAGGCCCAGCATATACAGACCCAGTTCCTCTTCTGTCGTACTGGGAACATCGTCGATAACTCCCGCTACCTTTCCCTGATGAAACACGATAATCCTGTCGCTGAGAGCTCTCAGTTCTGTCAGATCCGCACTCACCAGAATCAAAGATTTTTTCTCATCCCGCATTTCCAGAATCTTTTTGTGAATGAACTCCATAGCGCCTACATCCACGCCTCTGGTAGGCTGATTCAGTACAATGATCTCCGCTCCCGCTGTAAACTCTCTGGCCACTATCGCTTTCTGTACGTTTCCTCCGGAAAGACTCTTAATGCTAATATCCAGATTCATGGTCTTAACTGTAAAGTCTTCCACGCACTGATCACAATAGGACTCAATCTCCTTTGGCTTCAGAATGCTGCCTTTTCCGGACAGACGCTTCAGGCTCGTGGCAATCAGATTGTCCCGCACACTCATTTCAGGCGCACAGCCATTTAAGTTTCGATCCTCCGGTACATGGGCGATTCCCAGTTTTCTGTTATCTGTAATAGAAAGCTTCGTCAGATCCTTTCCCTTGTAGAGAATGGAACCGCTTTCCGCCTTTCTGTTTCCCGTGAGAATCTCCATAGCCTCTTTCTGGCCATTTCCCTCAATTCCCGCAATTCCAAGAACCTCTCCGGCTTTTAAGGAAAAGCTGAGATGATCCAGCTTCTTCGTGCCAAACTTGTCTGTATAGCTCAGGTTCTCCACTTTGAGAATTTTCTCACCAAACTCCTGCGGTGTCTTGTCATACTCCAGCTTGACATCACGGCCTACCATAAGGCGGGAAATCTCCTCCAGGGTAATATCAGCCATGTTGTAAGTTCCAATAGAACGGCCATCCTTTAGAACGGTCAGTCTGTCACAGAGATATTTCACCTCATTCAGTTTATGGGAAATAAAGATAATCGTATATCCCTCTTTTTTCAGATTTAAAAGCTGCTCAAAAAGCTCCTCTGTCTCCTGAGGCGCCAGAACGGCTGTAGGCTCGTCCAGGATAATAATCTTCGCGCCTCTGTACATTGTCTTCAGGATTTCCAGCTTCTGTTTCATTCCGATGGAAATATCCCGCACTCTCTTCTGTGCATCTACATGGAGATTATACTTCTGAGAAATCGCTTCCGTCTCCTCCACTGCTTTCTTCTGATCCAGAAACAGACCTTTCTTTTTCTCAATTCCCAGCACCAGATTTTCCGCCACTGTCAGGGATGGAACTAACATCATGTGCTGATGCACCATACCGATTCCATGTTCAATGGCATCCTTACTGGAATGAAAATGTACTTCTTTTCCGTGGAGGAACACCTTGCCGCTGGTAATCTCCTCGATTCCAAACAGCATTTTCATCAGCGTAGACTTTCCAGCTCCGTTTTCACCTACAAGAGCATGAATTTCACCTTTGTTGACACTGAAATTAATGTTATAATTGGCCAGAACACCGCCCGGGTAAATTTTTGTCAGATCCTCCACCCGTAAAATTTCTTCCGCCATGTTTTCTCCCTCTTACTGTTTTCTCAGTCTATGCTAATTCCAGGGCAACTTCCATCATGTTGGTGAAGCTTGTCTGACGCTCCTCAGCAGTTGTTGCCTCCCCTGTTACAGCAGAATCAGAAATTGTTAAAATGCAGAGAGCGTTTACGCCTGCTGCTGCTGCGTTGCTGTAAAGGGCTGCGGCCTCCATCTCAACAGCCAGAACCCCCATCTGATCCCAGCCAAGGCCAACCGGCGGAAGCTCTGGATTATAAAACATATCAGAACTTAAAATATTTCCTACATGGAAATTCATTCCTTTATTTCTAGCCGCCTGAACAGCCTTCTCCAACAGTTCGAAGCTGCAGATGCAGGAATAGTCTCCCGGCAGTCTGAACTGCTTCACATAGTTGGATGTAGTGCATGCGCCCATTCCGATTACCAGATCACGGATCTTTACATTCTCCTGCAGTGCTCCTGCAGTACCCACGCGAATCAGATTCTTGCAGCCATAAAAATGAATCAGCTCATAGGAGTAGATTCCGATAGACGGACATCCCATTCCTGTACCCATCACAGACACTCTTTTTCCCTTATAATATCCGGTATATCCGAACATATTTCTGACTCCGTTAAACTGCTTTACATCAGTCAGGAAATTGTCTGCAATATATTTTGCGCGGAGCGGATCTCCTGGGAGAAGAATTGTCTCCGCAATCTCTCCTGCCTGTGCTCCGATATGAGGGGTTGGTACTCTGTTCTCTTCCATTTGATTTTCCTCCTGAAATATAATTTATTCTAAAACTGCTGCTTCACAAAGCTGTATCCCTGCTCTCTTGCAGTTTTATTCTTTCTTCTGTTCCTCCAAAGGATGGTGCAGCCATTCCTTCATATAGAACTCCTTTTTTTTCAAAAAATCAGGGTTTTTCACCTGAAGTTCCGGATTGGTAAGAATTTCTTCCACTGCAGCTGTCACAATTTTCAGTGTGTTAAAATAGACGTTTTCCTCATTAGAAACTGCAAACTCTGCACTGTGAATTCTTCCTGAAATACCGGAAAATCCAAACTGCACTGCCGGAATCAGATATCCCAAATCACCGATATCCCCGGAAGCACCTGATACTACCTGCTTCACTATCTGCTCCTCGCGGCACAGGGAGAGCATCTGTCTGTGAATCACAGAAGAAATCTCCTCTGACTGGCGAAGAGGCATATATCCAGTTGTCTGCTCTATCTGAGCAGTCATTCCCAATGCCTTGGCACAGTGAATCACACAGTCATCAAATTTTTTCTCAGCTTCCAGAAGCGTCTCCAGTGTGTTAGCCCGGATATAGGTTTCCAGCACTGCTTCCTCAGGGATCACATTCACGCTTCCTCCACAGGATGTAAGCACTGGATGAATCTGAAGACCTGCTTCAGATGGAAATTGATCCTTCATGTATGCAAC
>CAUCIO010000030.1 GCA_958442925.1 uncultured Clostridium sp.
TGAATTTATGAAGGAGCTTGCAAGGCATCCAGGTATAGAGGCCAGGCGGATTCCCAGAACAGAGGACGCATTTGCAGTGTCAGGGGAGGTTATTGCTTTCTTTGGAGGATTTCTGAAATATTAAAGAGGGGCAGGCAGAGCAAATATAATATATCACAGTATTAGAGTTATGAAACCTCCGGCGGAGGAATTTCAGGCTGCCCTTCAGACAGGAGAAGACAGGTGAATAAGTACGAAAAAGCGGAAGAAAAAAAGAAACGGGAAGCAGAAGAAAAACGGCGCTATCTGGAGGGAATCAAACGATTTCAAAAAGTGGGCGTTACAGTGTTGGTGGATGGGAAGGAACCGGGGCCCAGAGATCTTGAAAAAATAGTGGAGATTCGGGAAGACGGAGCTTTTTATATGGGTGATTACATTGCAGATGAATCAGGAAAGCTGGTAGAAATCCGGTTTGACAAGGTTTATCACCGATAGAACAGAAAGGGGGCGTATCATATGGCAACGGGAGGATAAAGGAATCTGAGAAATAGAAAAAAAGGAAAAGGAGAAAACGGGCGGAAGGCGATGCAGGGAAACGTACAGAGGATGCTGTTATGCCTGAACACAGCGGTCAAAAAGCCGAAGCGTTGTGTTCCGCCTGGTTCTCCCAGGTTTTCTGAAAAATCGAATAGAAATGTAAGAAAAATTTCAAATCTATTTACCCGGAATATGGTATAATGTACCACATCAGCAGGAAAACAAGCGTCTGCGGAGCAGACATTTGTTTTCTCCTGATGTGGTAACGACAAAATGCTTTAACTGCCGAAGGCAGTGCTAGATGTGCGAAGCACAGCTGCATTTTGGAGTTTCATGAGCAAACAGTCTGCGGAGCAGACAAGGAGCACAAGGTGCGAGTTTGCGAGTGTCGGTTGTCAGATAATTTTTCCGGAGGATAGATATGAAGAGCAGAAAACATCCTATTTTAAAAGCACTGGGTGTGGTGTTTTTTCTGGCTGTAATTGCAGGATGCGGTTTTCTTTACTGGAAATTTGGACCGTCCAGGGAGCGTGCCGATTTAAAAAGCGTTTACAGGGCAGAAGAAAATGAGACGGTTTTATATTTGAATTACGAAAAACAGGACGCAGCAGGTATTTATGAAAATGGCCAGACATATCTGCCTATAGACTGGGTGAGCGAGCACGTTAACAGCCGGTTCTACTGGGATGAAGAGGAGAAAATGCTGGTTTACGCGCTTCCAGAAGAGATCCTCTATGCTGACAGCAGTGCTGTGGGAAGCGGCGGCCAGCCGCTGATTTTAGAGAAAGAAGATGGCGTTTACCTGTCTATGGGACTGGTGTTAAACTATACCAAAATCAGAATCCAGGCTTTTGACAGGACAGATGCAAAGAGAGTATTTATTGAGGATACCTTTGAAAATATTCCGGTAGCCGATGTGCGGGGGACTGTGCAGGTCAGAACAAAAAAGGATGTGAAAAGTCCGATTTTGACAGAATGCAGAAGGGGAGATGAAGTTACAGTTCTGGAAACAGACGAAAAATGGGTGAAGATAGCTTCTCCGGACGGCCATGTAGGCTATGTAAAGAACAGAAAGCTGAAAAATCTTCGTTCAGAGACAATAGAGAGTAATTTTAAAGAGCCGGTATACAAAAATATCTCCCTGGATGAAAAAATTCTCCTGGTGTTCCACCAGGTGACGATCCCGGAGGCCAATGGGAAGATGGAGGAGCTTTTAGAACCGTCGAAAGGAGTCAATGTGATTGTACCCACCTGGTTTACACTCAGCAGCAATGACGGAAACTACGAATCCCTGGCCAGCAAAAGCTATGTGGATAAGGCTCATGAAAAGGGGCTTCAGGTCTGGGCCATGCTGGATAATTTCAGCAAAGAGTGCAGCAGAAACGTTCAGTCAGAGATTCTGCTGTCTAAGACTGCCACCAGACAGAAGCTGATTGCAGATATGATGAAGGAGGCAGAAAATTATGGATTTGACGGCTTTAATCTTGACTTTGAAAGCCTGAAGCCTGAAGCGATGCCTCATTATGTCCAGTTTATCAGGGAAATGTCCATTGCCTGCCGGGAGCGCGGCCTCATCCTTTCTATAGATAATTACGTGCCTTCGGAGTACACTGCTGACTATAACAGGAAAGAGCAGGGGATTGTGGCAGACTATGTGATTATCATGGGCTACGACGAGCATTATGCCGGAGGAGAGAAGGGTTCCACAGCCTCCATCGACTTCGTGGAAAAGGGAATTACAGATACGCTTTTAGAGGTTCCGAAAGAGAAAGTGATTAACGCAGTTCCCTTCTATACCAGACTCTGGACAGAGGAGGACGGGAAGACGACCTCATCGGCTCTCGGTATTTATAAAGCAAAAGAGTGGGTGGAGGAAGAGGATGTGGAGCTTTCATGGCAGGAAGATCTGGGGCAATATTATGGAGAACACAGTGAATCCGGTAAAGCCACAGAGTATCTCTGGATGGAAGAGGAAAAATCCCTGGGTCTTAAGATGGATTTAATCAGAAAATACGATCTGGCCGGGACTGCAGGCTGGAAGCTGGGGCTGGAAAGTCCTGAAATTTGGGATGTGATCCAGTGGGACAGCAGTGAAGCACAATAGAAGAAACGGATCAGGGGCAGCGGCGCGTGCCGGAAAAAAGAGAGCTTTTCTATTCCAGACGAAGGAGCAGAAGAGCTTTCTTTTGTTTTTCTGCCTGTGAGAAGCCTTACACACCGGGTCAGGAAGATGACAGACATGGGACAGGGCGAAAGCAGAATATACTGAAACGGAAGGAAGAGCAGCCAGGTGGAGAGATGAGAGCAGCCCATTTTATAAAGCGGCATATAACAGGAGCGTTTTGTGCGGCGCTTCTGACAGTATGTTTGTTTTCTGCATTTCGGTATACGGGACTTTCGGCAGCAGGAAGAAGTGTTCATGTGGGGATAAAACGGCCGGTGGTGGTGATTGACGCGGGACATGGGGGCAATGATCCGGGCAAAGTAGGAGTGGATCAGAGCCTGGAAAAGGACATTAACCTGGAAATTGCAAAAAAACTGGCCCATTATCTGGAGCAGGCAGACGTACAGATAATTCTCACGAGAGAGGAGGATAGGGGACTTTACAGCGAGACAGATACCAGGAAGAAGTCAGCTGACATGAAGGCCAGATGCAGTCTCATTGATGAAGCACAGCCGGATCTGGTAGTGAGCATTCACCAGAACAGCTATCATCAGGAGCAGGTATCAGGAGGACAGGTTTTTTATTACACTGGCTCTGTAAAAGGGAAACGTCTGGCAGAAATCATACAGAAGAGGTTCGACTACGTTTTGGGGGAGAGGAATACCAGAAAGGCTAAGGCCAACAGCAGCTATTATCTGCTGCTTCATGTAAAATGCCCGATTGTGATTGCAGAGTGCGGATTTCTCTCTAACTGGCAGGAGGCGGCGAGGCTTAATTCACCGGAGTATCAGGATAGGCTGGCCTGGACCATTCACATGGGAGTGATGGAATACTTAAATACCAGATGAGCGCCTGAATCTGCTGAGGGAGGCCAGTCTTGCACCTGCCCTGTTCCTGTGCTATGATAGCGTCAGTATACAGGAAATACCATGGACAGCAGCAGAACAGAAGGCAGCGCAGCTGTAAGAGTCAGTGCGGAGCCAGCCTGGGAAAAGGAGAAAACGAACATGGATCAGATAAAGACTAAGGTTGTAAAAATCAATGAAGCGTATAGGAATATGCGGGAGAAGGAGCTGAGCTTCTCTCTGGAAGACAGAAACAGGCCGGCAAAGCTGACTGACGGGGACAGGGCGGTTCTCAGGGAAGCGGCAGACGTTCTTCGCAGAGGCGGCTTGGCGGCCTTTCCTACAGAGACTGTGTATGGCCTGGGAGCGAACGCGCTGGATGAAAAGGCAGCCAAGAAGATTTATGAGGCGAAGGGACGTCCCTCTGACAATCCGTTGATTGCCCATATTGCTGATTTAGACGGGCTGAAGCCCCTGGTATCTGAGATTCCGGAGGCAGGCAGGAAGCTGGCAGAGGCCTTCTGGCCGGGACCTTTGACATTAGTGTTTCCTAAGAGCGAAATTGTGCCCCGCGGCACGACAGGAGGCCTTGAGACAGTGGCTGTGCGTATGCCCAGTGATCCGGTGGCAAGGGAGCTGATCCGCCTTGCAGGCGTACCCATTGCCGCCCCCAGCGCCAACACATCTGGCCGTCCCAGTCCTACCAGGGCAGAGCATGTGCTGCAGGATATGGACGGAAAAATTGATATGATTGTGGACGGCGGTCCGGTGGGAATCGGAGTGGAGTCTACGATTGTAGATGTAACAGAGGATATTCCCACACTTCTGAGGCCAGGCGCGATTACTATGGAAATGCTTCGCAGCGTTGTAGGCCAGGCAGCAGTGGATCCGGCAATTACAGGCCCCATGCGGGCAGACGTAAAACCGAAGGCCCCAGGTATGAAATACCGCCATTATGCGCCTAAAGCGTCCCTTACTCTGGTGGAGGGAGACACAGAGGCAGTGACGGCCCGTATTAACGAACTGGCAGCTCAAAAGATGGAGGAGGGACTCAGGGTAGGCATTATCTGCACAGAGGAGACGAAAGCCCTCTACCCGGCCGGAATGGTAAAGAGTATTGGTTTTCGGGCAGATGAGGCGACAGTAGCGCACAATCTTTACGGAGTACTCAGAGAATTCGACGATCTGGGAGCGGACGTGATTTTTTCGGAGAGCTTTCCTGCCGACGATCTGGGACAGGCGATTATGAACCGGCTGAATAAGGCGGCAGGTTATCAGATGATTCAGGCGTAGCAAAGGGAGCAGGAAGAGACAGAACAGGAGGAGGAGTGATCCATGAACGGGGCAGAAAAAGCAGAAGAGACAGTAAGTACAGAGAAGACAGCTAAAATCAGAGGCAGGGTCTGCAAGTCAGAAAAACGGGCAGATTATATTACCTGGGACGAGTATTTTATGGGAGTGGCCAAGCTGGCGGCCATGCGGTCCAAGGATCCCAGCACTCAGGTAGGGGCCTGTATTGTCAGCAGCGACAACAAGATCCTTTCCATGGGGTATAACGGCTTTCCTATCGGCTGTTCTGACGACGAATTTCCGTGGGGAAAAGAGCACGAGACAGACGATCCCTATAATGCCAAGTATCTCTACACAACCCACAGCGAGCTGAACGCTATTTTAAACTACAGGGGAGGAAGCCTGGAGGGCAGCAAGCTTTACGTTACCCTGTTTCCCTGCAATGAGTGCGCTAAGGCCATTATCCAGGCAGGCATCCGCACGCTGGTCTATGACAGTGATAAATATGGGAATACGCCTTCTGTCCGGGCATCTAAGAGAATGCTTGACGCAGCAGGAGTGAGATATTACAAGTACAATCCAACGGGAAGAAAGATAGAGGTATTTCTGTAAATGAAATTTTTGCTGGCAGCAGTAAACGCCAAGTATATCCATTCGAATCTGGGTGTCTACAGCCTTAAAAAGTACGCAGACGAGAAGCGGAACAGACGGACTGGAGACGCTCTGGATCCGGACTGGGAGATTGAGATAGGAGAGTATACCATTAACCACCAGATGGACTATATTCTGCAGGATATCTATGAGAAGGCTCCTGATGCAGTGGGATTTTCCTGCTACATCTGGAATATTCTCTATGTGCAGGAGCTGATCCGTGACCTGAAAAAGGTGCTTCCGCAGACCGAGATCTGGCTGGGAGGACCGGAGGTGTCTTACCGGGCGGAAGAAATTTTAATGCAGGAACCTTCTGTGCGGGGAGTGATGGCCGGGGAAGGGGAGGAGACCTTTTTCCGGCTTCTGGGCGCTGCAGACTGGGAGGAGAAAGGAGACGGCTGCGGGTCTGCCTGCCAGCCGAAAGAGCGGACTATCTGGCAGGATGAGGCCCTGGAGCAGATCCCCGGTCTGGTTTTCAGGAGAGAGAACAGGGCGGAAGAAGGCAGCGATCATCAGAGAGATATCGTCAAAAATCCGCCTGCGCCTCTGATGGATCTGGATGATATCCCCTTTGTGTACAGTGATTTAAAGGGCATGGAGAACAGGATTATCTATTATGAGAGCAGCAGAGGCTGCCCCTTTTCCTGCAGTTACTGCCTTTCTTCCATTGATAAGACGGTGCGGTTTCGAAGCCTTGAACTGGTGAAAAAAGAGCTGGCGTTCTTTCTGGAGCACAGAGTACCCCAGGTGAAATTCGTGGATCGGACCTTTAACTGTAAAAAGAGCCATTCCATGGAGATCTGGAGATTTATCAGAGATCATGACAATGGAATTACAAACTTTCATTTCGAGATTTCAGCTGATCTTCTGTCTGAGGAGGAGCTTTTGCTGCTGTCAGAGATGAGACCTGGGCTGGTTCAGCTGGAAATCGGAGTCCAGACTACGAATCCGGATACGATCCGGGAAATCAGGCGGAGGATGGATTTGGAAAAGTTAGAGTCAAACGTAAGGCGGGTGAATGGATTTCGGAATATTCACCAGCATTTAGATTTAATTGCAGGCCTTCCCTGGGAGGGATATGAGTCCTTTAAAAATTCCTTTAACCAGGTTTATGCCATGGAGCCGGAACAGCTGCAGCTGGGATTTCTGAAGGTGCTCTCCGGCTCCTACATGGAGGAAAAGGCAGAGGACTACGGACTTTTGTTCAGAGATACGCCTCCCTACGAGGTATTGTCTACCAGATGGCTGTCCTATGGAGAGCTGATCCGCCTGAAGGCTGTAGAGGAAATGGTGGAAGTTTACTACAACAGCGGCCAGTTTGGAAACACCATGAGAGAGCTTCAGACGGAATTTTCATCACCTTTTGACATGTACGAGGCCCTTCGGGAATATTACAGGGAGCAGGAACTGTCGGCAGTCAGCCACAGCCGGAATGCCAGATATGAAATT
The DNA here is from genome assembly GCA_958442925.1 of uncultured Clostridium sp. Taxonomy (GTDB): domain Bacteria; phylum Bacillota; class Clostridia; order Lachnospirales; family Lachnospiraceae; genus Otoolea. The sequence continues at coordinate 6,916 of CAUCIO010000030.1, forward strand.
CTGTTTAGTTTTATCAGAAAAATGCTGGAAAAGAACGTGCAGGCAGACAGGCTGGAACTGTATCGGGATCTGCTGACAGAGGATCTTTACCTTCGGGAGAACGCTAAGAGCCGTCCGTCCTTTGGACGGGATTTGACGCCGTATAAGGAAGAAATCAAGCAGTTCTTCATCAGGGAGAGAAAGGAACGCCGTTATCTCATGGGGTACGAGGAATACGATTCGAAGCAGATGAGCCGGATGGTTCATGTGGAGATTATGAGAGACGGACGGATGCTGCTGTTCGATTACCTGCACCGGGATGCGCTGCTTGGAAACGCGAGAATCATCGAGGCTGGAAGAATCGGGCAGAAGGATTCAGGAAAAGAGCCGGAACCGGTTCATCATTTTTATGAAAAAGGGGAACAATAGCTGTGAGACGAGAGACGAAAGCAGAGAGAGCGGAGCGGGTGAAGAGAATCCTGGCGCTGCTGGATCAGGAATACGGCACAGAGTATCGCTGCTATCTGAATCACGAGACGCCGTGGCAGCTTTTAATTGCCGTGATTATGAGCGCCCAGTGCACAGATGCCAGGGTAAATCTGGTGACAGAGACTCTGTTTAAGAAATACGATACCCTGGAAAAGTTTGCCGCTGCCGATCAGGGAGAGCTGGAACAGGATATTCATTCCATCGGTTTTTACCATTCCAAGGCTAAAAATATTATTGCCTGCTGTCAGGCGCTTGTGGAGCGGTTTGAAGGCCAGGTTCCGGAACGAATGGAGGATCTGCTGACTCTGGCAGGAGTGGGCAGGAAGACGGCCAATGTAATCCGAGGAAATATTTACAATGAACCCAGTATTGTGGTGGACACTCATGTGAAGCGGATTTCCAGAAAACTGGGCCTTGCGAAGGAAGAGGATCCGGAAAAAATCGAGTACGAGCTGATGAAGGTGCTTCCCAAAGATCACTGGATTCTGTGGAATATCCACATTATTACGCTGGGAAGGACAATCTGTACAGCCAGAAATCCCAGATGCTGGGAATGCTTTTTAAGGGAGGAATGTCCCGGAAGAAAGGAAGAGCCGTGATGGAGAGGAGAGAAGAGGAATCAGCGTGCTGTGCTGCCGGAGGCTCTTACCTGGCTCTGGATCTGGAGACCACAGGGCTGGATCCGAAACGTGATAAAATCATAGAGATAGGAGCCTGCCGGGTAAAAAATGGAGTGATAGAGAAAGAACTTTCCCTGTTTGTCAATCCTCACCAGATGCTTCCAGAGCGGATTATATCTCTGACAGGGATTACAGACAGGATGCTGAATGAAGCGCCGGATATGGAGGCTGTAATCGGGCAGGTAATGGAATTCTGTCAGGATCTTCCGATTCTGGGACACCATGTAATCTTCGATTACAGCTTTTTAAAGCGCGCTGCAGTCAATGCAGGCTTTCCATTCGAGAGAGCCGGGATCGATACTCTGGCGGTCTGCCGCAGATTTATGCCTGCAGAGGAGAAAAAGAATCTGTCCGCGGCCTGCGCCTGGTTTCAGGTTCCCAGAGAAACTGCCCACAGAGCCCTTTCAGACGCCAGAATGGCTCATTTTCTCTATCAGAAGATCAGGGAACAGAACTTTTCAGGCAATGAGGAAATTTTTTCGGAAAAGCCGCTGATTTATAAAGTAAAACGGGATCAGCCAGCCTCAAAAAAGCAAAAAGAAGACTTGCGGGAATTGGCAAAATATCATAGAATAAATCTATCTGTTGACATAGAATACCTGACCCGCAGCGAGGCGTCCAGGATGACAGATAAAATTATATTTCAGTACGGAAGAATGAAAAAGAGGTGAGAGACGTATGTTTATGGGAAATAATAAGTCAAAGAAGATTGTCACTACGATTATGGTTGTGATTATTCTCATAACTATGGTAGGGGGAACTGTGATCGCAGGCTTATCCTCCTTATTTTAGGGAATAGGAGTTTTCCAGCGTATGAAGAGGAATTTATGGACAGCCGGCCTGACAGCAGCTCTGTCAGCCGGAATTTTATTTATGCAGCCTGCGGAAGCGAAGGCGGGAATTCTTCCGGAAGGATTTTCTGTAGCTGCAGCTGGAGACGAGGCTCTTGATTTTTCCGGACAGACGGCAGAGGAAGCCTCAGGAAAGCTGGAGGAATATGTAGGAACCATGGAGTCAGAAGAGATTTCCATTTCGATTGACGGAGCCAGCTTTTCCTCCACAGCAGGAGAACTGGGGCTTTACTGGGAGAATAAAGAGGAGTTAAGTGCAGCTATAGAGGAGTATTCCGGAGGAAATCTGTTAGAACGCTTTGCACGGACGAAGAAGCTTCAGAAAGAACCCCTTTCTCTGACTGTGAAGGCATCTCTGGACGATGAAAAACTGTCAGCTTTTGTGAATGACAGCTGTGCGCCCTATGTGAGGGAGGCAAAGGACGCGTCTATTTCCAGAGAAAACGGGGCCTTTGTCATTACAGATGAAGAGATTGGCCTGGGAGTCGATTTTGAAGCTACCAGAGAGGCCTTGAACACTGCTTTGAATCAGGGGATTTCGGATACTGTATCTGTGGAGGCGGTGGTGACAAAGACAGAGCCCAGAATTCACAGAGCAGATCTGGAGAGTATTTCAGACGTACTTGGAACTTTCAGTACGAATTTTAATGCGGGAGCCAGATCCAGAACCCAGAATCTGAAGACAGGAGCAGGAAAGATCAACGGTACGGTTCTGATGCCTGGAGAGGAATTTTCGGCCTATACCTGGCTGACGCCGTTTACCATTGAGAACGGGTACGCTGCTGCCGGATCCTATGAAAACGGCCGAACGGTAGACTCTATCGGCGGAGGCGCCTGCCAGCTGTGTACCACTCTCTATAACGTGGTGCTCCGGGCAGAGCTGGAAGTGACCCAGAGGCAGAATCATTCCATGACTGTGGGATATGTAAAGCCTTCGGAGGACGCGGCGATTGCCGGAACCTATAAGGATCTGAAGTTTAAGAATAATTACGATACGCCTATCTATATTGAAGGACTGGTGTCAGGAAATACGCTTACCTTTACAGCGTATGGAAAGGATACCAGACCAGAGGGAAGAACGGTTGAATTTATTTCCGAGACCCTTGGAACCACAGATCCGGGAGCACCGGTGGAGAAACAGGATGCGTCTCTGGCGCCAGGCGCCAGAGTGAAGGAATCCTCCGGACATGTTGGAAAAAAATCAAGACTATGGAAGGTAGTCTATGAAAACGGAGTAGAGACAGGAAGAGAGATTCTTCACACAGACAGCTATATGGCGTCAAAGGCTGTATACCGGGTAGGCCCGGCAGCTCCGTCTGTACCGGCTGTCACAGAACCGTCGGCTCCGTCAGATACGCAGCCCCAGGAGAATATTCCTGTACCGGAACAGCCGTCAGGGCCTGCAGGACCAGGTTCTGATCCTGTCAGCCCTGCGCCCTCCCCGGATCCGGCCTCTGTGCCAGAGCCGGGAGCGCCGGCTTAAAGGCTCTGCAGGAGGTGCGTATGAACAGACATTTGAATCAGGAACAGGAAAAAAGGCCCGGCTCGTTGAAGCCGGGCCAGGATCTTATCATAGCTGGAAGCATCGGCCTGACAGGGGCGGCTTTGGCTGCCAGAGAGGGGGAGGACGCTGTACGGGAGCGTTTTTCGTCTGCTTATACAGAGCGTATGCTTGCTCTGGATCAGGGTATTTTGTCCTGGGAAGAGGCAGAGGAGATTGGCAGGGAGACAGGGGCTTCAGATATGGAACCAGTGGGAGAGGGAGGCATTATGAACTGTCTCTGGAGACTTCTGGAAGCCTATAATCTGGGCTGCTCCATTGAGCTTCGTTCCATTCCCATCCGCCAGGAGACCGTGGAAGTGTGCGAGGTATTTGATCTGAATCCTTACCGGCTCCACTCCGGAGGCTGCTTTCTCATAGGGGCAGACAGCGGCTTTGCGGCAGTGAGGGAGCTGAGAAGAAGAGGCTTTGAGGCTGCAGTCATTGGAACGGTGAAGCCTGGCCCGGCCAGACGGATCTTAAACGGGGAAATTGAAACCTTTCTGGATCGTCCCAAGGCAGATGAAATTGAAAAATTGAAATTATCAAAATAATTATGATAATAACACAACGATGAAGAATCAGAAGGAGGCAGCAGTATGAGAGAACGAATTTTAGCAGTCATCGAGAAGAACAGCCGGATCAGCACGGCGGAGCTGGCGGAGATCCTGGGGGAAAATGAAGCGGCGGTGGCGGCGGAGATTGCTGAAATGGAAGAGGAGCACATTATCTGCGGTTACCACACCCTGATCAACTGGGACAACACAGAGGATGAAAAGGTAATTGCCCTGATTGAGGTTAAGGTGACGCCTCAGAGACAGATGGGTTTTGAAAAGATCGCAGAGCGTCTTGCCCTTTACAGTGAAGTGAAGGCTGTGTATCTGATGTCAGGCGTTTACGATTTCACAGTTATTATAGAGGGAAAAACCATGCGTGGAGTGGCCCAGTTCGTATCTGAGAAGCTGGCTACTATCGATTCCGTTGTCAGCACAGCTACCCATTTCGTGCTGAAAAAATACAAAGATCACGGCACAGTTTTAAGCGACGGCCCCCAGGATGAAAGGATGCTGATTACCCCATGAGAAATCCCTTATCAAACACAATTGTAAATATTCCGCCATCCGGTATCCGGAAGTTTTTTGATATTGTAAGCGAGATGGAAGGAGCCATCTCCCTGGGCGTTGGAGAGCCGGATTTCGACACGCCCTGGCATGTGAGAGATGCAGGTATCCGCTCCCTGGAAATGGGCAAAACCTTCTATACCTCCAATGCAGGACTGAAAGAACTGAAGCAGGAGATCTGCAATTATCTGAAGCGGCGGATGCAGGTGGAGTATGACTATAATAAAGAGGTGATGGTAACCATCGGCGGCAGTGAGGCCATTGACGCAGCCCTGCGGGCCATGCTGGATCCGGGAGACGAGGTTCTGATTCCTCAGCCCAGCTATGTGTCCTATGTGCCCTGCACTATTCTGGCGGGAGGCGTCCCGGTGGTGATTGAGCTGGAGGAGAAGGATCAGTTCCGCCTGACCAGAGAGAAGCTGCTGGAAAAGATTACAGACAGGACGAAGATTTTAGTTCTGCCTTTCCCCAATAATCCCACAGGAGCGATTATGGAGAGAGAGGATCTGGAGGCAGTAGCCCAGATTGTGGAGGAGAAGGATCTCTTTGTGATCAGCGATGAGATTTACGCAGAGCTGACCTACAGGAAAAAGCATGTGACCATTGCCTCTCTTCCTGGTATGAGGGAGAGAACGGTGCTGATCAACGGCTTTTCCAAGGCCTACGCTATGACCGGATGGCGAATTGGCTACGCCTGTGCCCCGGCTCCGATTTTAAAGCAGATGCTGAAAATCCACCAGTATGCGATTATGTGTGCTCCTACCACCAGCCAGTATGCGGCGGTGGAAGCGGTAAAGAACGGGGACAGTGATATCGAGGAGATGAAGCGTTCCTATGACGAGCGGCGCCGATATCTGTTAAAGGAGTTCCGCTCCCTGGGAATGGACTGCTTTGAACCTTACGGCGCTTTCTATATGTTCCCCTGTATTAAGCGGTTCCACATGACTTCTGAGGAGTTTGCTACCAGACTGCTCAGAGAAGAAAAGATTGCCATTGTTCCGGGAACTGCTTTCGGAGACTGCGGTGAGGGATATCTGAGGGTTTCCTATGCATATTCTCTGGAGGATTTAAAGCGGGCAATCCGCAGAATCCGCCGGTTTGTAAACCGGCTGGATGAGGAGAATGCAGGGAAAGAATCGCAAGAGGAAAGAGGTTGACATAAGATGAACATTGTACTGTATGAGCCGGAAATGCCGGCCAATACGGGAAATATCGGAAGAACCTGCGTGGCGACAGGAACCAGGCTGCACCTGATAGAACCCCTTGGCTTTAAGCTGAATGAGAAGGCCCTGAAGCGGGCGGGACTCGATTACTGGGATAAGCTGGATGTGACGGTTTACAGTGATTTCCAGGATTTTCTGAACCGGAATCCCGGGGCGAAGATTTATATGGCTACCACCAAGGCGCCAAACGTGTATACAGAGGCTGACTATGAGCCGGACTGCTACATTATGTTCGGACCGGAGAGCCGGGGGATTCCAGAGGATATTCTGGTAGAGCACCAGGAAACCTGTGTCAGGATTCCCATGTGGGGAGATATCCGTTCCCTGAATCTGTCCAATTCTGTCTCGATTATCCTCTATGAGGCTCTCAGACAGAATGGATTTGAGAAGATGACGATGCAGGGACATTTGAGAAACTATGACTGGCAGTAAAAAACAGAGGACAGGAGGAAAATACCATGATTCTTCAGAGCAGACGCGTATGGACAGCGGGACAGTTTCTGCCCCTTCAGCTTCAGATCGAAGGAGATAAGATTGTTCAGGTATTAGAGTACGGAAGCAGGGAGCCGGACGAAGACTGGGGAGATAAGCGTATTGTTCCGGGCTTTATTGACGTCCACACCCACGGAGCCTATGGTTTTGATACAAACGATGCAGAGCCGGAAGGACTCAGGGACTGGATGAGACGGATTCCAGAGGAGGGAGTGACCTCCATTCTTCCTACTACTGTGACCCAGATGCCGGAGGTACTTCTGGCAGCTGTGAAGAATGTGGCAGATGTGGCAGAGGGAGAGTACGAAGGAGCTGAGATTCTGGGCATCCATTTTGAGGGGCCGTTTTTAGACATGGAATATAAAGGCGCTCAGCCGCCGGAAGCCATCGCTGTTCCCAGCGTAGAGCAGTTTAAGAAGTATCAGGAGGCCGCCAGAGGCCATATCCGCTACATTACACTGGCTCCTGAGCATGATCAGGGCCTTGCCCTGACACGCTATCTGCGTCAGACAGGCGTGGTAGTCAGCATGGGACATTCCTGCGCGACTTATGAGCAGGCTATGATGGCCATTGCCAATGGGGCTGCATCCATGACTCATGTTTACAATGGAATGACAGCCTTTACCCACAGAAAACCGGGCCTGGTGGGAGCGGCTTTCCGGGTGAGAGATATTTACGGCGAGGTGATCGCAGACGGACATCACTCCCATGTATCGGCTCTCAACAATTTCTACCAGCTGAAGGGCCGGGATTTCGCCATGATGGTGACAGACTCCCTGAGAGCAAAGCACTGCCCGCCGGGAGGAAAATATCAGCTGGGCGGCCACGATATTGAGATCACTGCAGAGGGACTGGCTTATCTGAAAGGAACCAGCACCATTGCAGGAAGCACCCTGCATATGAACCGAGGACTTCAGATTCTGGTGGAGAAGGCTATGATTCCGTTTGATTCAGCTCTCAATTCCTGTACCATCAACCCGGCCAGATGCCTGGGCGTGGATGACAGAAAAGGAAAAATCTGTGCCGGATACGATGCGGATCTGGTAGTTTTAGAGGACAATTACGACGTAGCCCAGACTTACTGCCGCGGCAGACGGATGCTGTAGGATAAAAAGAATAAGAAAAGCCTGCAGATAAGAAGAGGCTGTATGTTCCAGTTCCATTGTGGAAGTCACTGGAATATACAGCCTCAGTTTTATGTCTGCATTATAGTTTAGAATACTCCCTTTTCCTTTGCTAAGGACAGAGCCTCTGTATCTGCGATAATGACAGCGTCAGGATGAAGCTGAAGGACAGATGCAGGCACATGAGGTGTGACAGGTCCGAAGCATGTATCATAAATAGCCTGGGCCTTTCCAGCGCCGGAAGCTAAAAGGAGGATTTTCTTAGCGGCCATGATATTGCCGATTCCCATGGTGTAGGCCTGTTTCGGAACCTCGTCAATGGAGGAGAAAAATCTGGCGTTTGCCTCGATGGTGCTCTGTGTCAGATCGACGCAGTGGGTTCCCACTACAAATTCGTCACATGGCTCGTTGAAGCCGATATGGCCGTTTCCGCCGATGCCTAACAGCTGTAAATCTACGCCTCCCATGGACAGAATCTGTGCGTCATAGTCTGCGCAGGCCTTGTCAGAGTCTGGCTCCTTGCCGTTAGGAACGTGAGTGCGCGCTTTGTCGATATTCACATGGTTAAACAGGTGATGGTTCATAAAATAGCGGTAGCTCTGATCATTGTCCTCAGAGAGGCCTCTGTATTCGTCAAGATTGACAGAGGAAACCTGGGAAAAATCCAGTACGCCCTGTTCATAGCGTGTTACCAGCTCCTTGTAGGTTCCTTCCGGAGTAGATCCTGTGGCAAGTCCCAGCACACAGTCAGGCTTTAAAATGACCTGGGCAGCAATGAGATCAGCGGCCTTGCGGCTTAAGTCTTCATAATTCGCAGCTTCAATAATTCGCATAATCAATTCTCCTTTATCATTTAATTGCCCATCCGGCAGGAAGAAGAATAAAACGGGAATCTCCGGGCAGGATGCGCGTTTGCTCTATTATTATAATCGATTTTATCGCGTTTTTTCAATGCCTGGAGAAAAACAAATTTGCAGATTTTTGATTTCCGTTAAAGAAAAATAAATGCAGAACTGTGAAAATACGATTGTATCCAATTAAGAACTTGCTATTCCTGGGGGAAATGCGTTATATTCTTAACGAAGAAGAAGGGAATAAAACGCAGACTGCGTTTTTACTGAATAAATCCCAAACAAAGAGCAGAGAAAAGAGAGGTTACAGTATGAGAGGAGTAGAGACACGAATCCAGGAAATCCGTCACCGAATTTTCCGTGAGGTGGCGCGTATGGCCTATCACACAGAGTGGCCGGTAGATAAGAGAATTGAGGAACTTCCATATAAGATTATTCCGGGAGAGGTTGGAAACTTCAGAAATGACGTTTTCTTAGAGAGAGCGATTGTAGGAGAGCGTTTAAGGCTGGCCATGGGCCTTCCATGCAGAGGCGCGGCAGAGCATGCGCCGTTGTCTGATAATATCGAGGCGGCAGATAAAGCGGAGACATACTACACTCCGCCGTTAATTAATGTAATCAAGTTTGCCTGCAATGCCTGCCATGAGAAGCGCGTCTATGTGACAGACGGCTGCCAGGGATGTCTGGCGCATCCGTGCGTGGAGGTCTGTCCCAAGAATGCAGTGACCCTGGACAGGACAAACGGCAGATCCTACATTGATCAGGATAAATGTATTAAGTGCGGAAAGTGTAAGGATGTCTGCGGCTATAACGCAATCATTGTGCAGGAACGTCCCTGTGCAGCTGCCTGCGGTATGGATGCCATCCACTCTGACGCCAACGGTAAGGCTGAGATTGATTATGAGAAGTGCGTGTCCTGCGGACAGTGCCTGGTAAACTGTCCCTTTGGTGCGATTGCAGACAAATCCCAGATCTTCCAGGTAATCCGCGCCATTCAGTCCGGCGAGCGCGTGTACGCAGCAGTAGCTCCTGCGTTTGTAGGCCAGTTCGGACCGACCGTAACGCCTGGAAAGCTGCGTGCAGCGATGAAGCAGCTGGGCTTCGCCGATGTATTTGAGGTGGCTATCGGAGCTGACCTGTGCGCTACTCAGGAGGCCATTGACTTTATCGAAGAGGTTCCGGAAAAGATTCCGTTTATGGCCACTTCCTGCTGTCCGGCATGGTCCATGATGGCTAAAAAGCTGTTCCCGGAGCAGGCGAACTGCATTTCCATGGCTCTGACACCTATGACGCTGACAGCGAGACTGATTAAGAGCAAGCATGAGAACGCCAAGATTGTATTTATCGGACCATGTGCGGCTAAGAAACTGGAGGCTATGAGAAAAACAGTACGCAGCGAGGTGGATTTCGTTCTGACCTTTGAGGAGATGGCGGGCATTTTTGATGCCAAGCATGTGGATATTGAGACTATGGAAGAGGACCCGGCAGGTGTAAACGACGCTTCCACAGACGGCCGTAACTTTGCCGTGGCAGGAGGAGTTGCACAGTCTGTTGTCAATGTAATCAAAAAGAGATTCCCGGACCGCGAGATCAAGATTGCCAATGCAGAGGGCTTAAAGGACTGCCGCAAGCTTCTGACACTGGCCAAGGCAGGAAAATACAACGGCTATCTGTTAGAGGGTATGGCCTGCCCTGGAGGCTGTGTAGCCGGTGCAGGAACCATGCAGCCGATCAAGAAGTCCCAGGCGGCTGTAAAACAGTACGCGTCCAAGGCCCAGCATGCTACATCCAGTGAGACAGAGCACGTAAAAGAGTTAGATAAGCTGGTGGATTAATCAAAAGGGATGGAGGAGGAAACATTTTCCTGCTCCACCGGCGGCTGTCTGTATCTGCCGGTTCTGGCTGCACCAGCAAAAGGAACAGGTGGATCGTGACAGTTAAAGAGATTTCTTTCATAAAACGTACAACCCGATTTCGAGAGGGAATTGATCTCTGGTTGTCGTATGCAAATTTATTGCTGAACGTATTATATCATATCGTAATGGAAATCCGGGAATCTTGCTTACAAACCGGGAATCTTGGTTACAAAACAGGATTTTCATTTACAAAGTGGGAGTCTTGTGTTACAAATGGGATTCTCGGGTTACTATTTACCCCCCCGATTTACCCCCCTGAATGAATTTATTGTTAAATATTCGTGCAAAGTATTGTTTTCTTCGTGCAAATAGCATATACTATAATTGTTAACGGAAAGGGGTTGATCGTATGGCTGGAAATACCACAAACATCAGTATCCGCATGGAC
>CAUCIO010000031.1 GCA_958442925.1 uncultured Clostridium sp.
CAGCCGCTGAAAACGTCCATCCAGGTCAAGAAGAGTTCCTGCCAGGCTTCCCAGAGCCAGGCTGGCAATGAACAGCACCGGATAGCGGCTGTTCGACATGCCTCCTGCCGCCGAGTGGACTCCCAGCATAAAGGCTGCCAGGCCCATGGCGTTAAACATGGCTCCCTGATACTCCTCCTTAATGCCCTTTTTTACCCGGCTCCCAATCAGGCTGGCCGTTACGATTGCTCCGACATTTACGATTGTTCCTGTCATTTTGCCTCTTCCTTCCTGTCTGCGCTTTCTGCCCCATAATCAGAATATTTTTCCTCTCCGTCTAAGCTCCACCGAACCAGCTTATCTCCTTTATATTCGAGCTTCAGGGAAAAGAAAGGATGCTCCTCTTCCAGGAGGCGGAAAAAGATTCGATCCCCTTCCCAGAGATTCAGTTCACTCAGACGGGCTTTGTCCACCCATTCCAGAGTTCCTTCATCACACTCCTTCAAAACACCTTCAAAGCTGTCAGCGGTAAACAGACACATGTATTCTGCGGGCCACCCTTCTGCCAGAAAGGTGACAAGCCCTCTGAAGCGCCAGGAGGTAAGCGTCAGCCCGGTCTCCTCCCTGGCCTCTCTTAAAAGACATTCCTCCGGGCTTTCCCCCTCCTCAAAATGCCCTCCGATTCCAATCCACTTATCCTTATTGACATCCTTCTCCTTCTTTACCCTGTGAAGCATCAGGTATTTTCCGTCCTGCTCGATATAGCAGAGAGTTGTCAGCTGCGATTTTTCTCTCATTTATGTCTCACTCCTGTTTTCTGTTTCTTTAAATCCCAGCGCATTTTCTCACTCGTCCAGATAAAGCTTTCCGAAATCCTTGGCCTCGTCTTCTAAAATCCTTTTCAGAAAGTCGCTGAGTTCGCTGGCGTACTGGTACTTGTCCCACAGCTCTGCCGCCGGATCCCCTTTCACTTCATCTGCGATTTCATACATTTTTCCGCCATAGTAGTAGACGCAGAGCTTGGCATAAAACTGGGACATCATCTCTATCTCACTTCCTGACAGGTGAAGGGTTCCCTTTCTGTTCTGGCGCTCTAAATCACTGACTGCGTGCTCATAGGAAATCTGGTGCAGGAAATTTTCGCTGTAGTGGAAGAAATCTGCCAGATCCGGGTTCCTGTAGGAATTCTCTCTGGCCCATTTTTCCACATTTACCGTCTCTGTATGGTAGGTAATGGAACCATCCTCGTAGAGATCTACCACTCCATAGCGGCAGGGAGCCATTACCAGAGAGCCTGTCACCACCTCAGCCACATCGTCCTCTTCCATATGGTGCTGCAGGTGCAGATGGCCGCTTAAATGCAGTCTCACTTCATTGTCAGAGAGCATCTGCAAAAGCTCCTCGCTGTGCTCAATGGTACAGTCATCGTAAAAGGCGTCGCTGACGCCGCTCTGCTCCAGGAGATTGTGATGGCTGACTGTAATCACCTCTGCATCGTCCTCCCAGGCCTCATAGAGAATAGGCTCCATCCACTTATAGGTTCCGCTCTGAATCATTCCTCCTACCTGGTTTACCGGATCGTACTGGCAGGAGTCCAGCATCAGAAGCCACAGGCTGCTGTCTGCCTTATACAGATAGCTGAGGGAATTGGGATCCCGGCTGTCAGCAGCCACATAGCCGAAATCAGAATAAATATCTGCAAACTCCTCCGCCGTTATACTGTCCACAGGATAGGAATTCGTGCCGGAAAACCGTTTGGCGTTAGGATTGTTAATATCGTGGTTTCCTGGAATCACCAAAACAGGAATTCCCTCCTTATCCAGCTTCTCCAGCAGGGAGGCAAGCTCCTCGTGGCTGGCCCGTTCCCCGTTCAGCGTCAGATCGCCGCTGAGCAAAATCAAGTCAGGCTCCTTTTCTTTCATATCTTCGATAAAAGCATCCAGAATCTCCCAGCTGTAGAGAAGAACGCGTCCGTCTCCTCCATACACATAGTTAATAAAACTCTGACACCGGTTGCCTGCCAGCTCCTCGGCCAGATAGTGAATATCAGTAGCCAGGACAATCTCATAGCTCGACTCTTCGCCAGACTCTGCCTGAGTCTCTTCCTCCTCCGTTTCAATCAGGCTTTCCTCTGTCTCCAGCTCCTCTTCTGTACTCTCCTCTGTCTCTCTTTCTGCAGTCTGTGTCTTAGACGTCTCTGCCTCAGACGAAGTCTGCGCTTCCTGCCCTGTCTGGGCTGTCCTCTGGCAGCCTGACACTGTCAGGCACAGTCCTGCTGCAATGGCCAATACCGCCGCTTTCTTTTTTCTCATAAAGTAGTTTCGTTTCCTTTCCCTTTTATCTAATTCCAGTCCCTATACATAAGAATGATCAATCTGAATAATGGCGCAGCAGCATGGCATGGTTTCGCACACCTGATCCTGAATCTGCTTTTTTAATTCTTCCTCGCCCATTTTCATTCCAAAAGGCATAACTACATCAAACAGAAGTTTTGTAACACCACCACCATGAACAAGACGGAAATCATGGATTGTCAGACGCTGATCAATCGCCTTCACCATCTGGGAAATCCGGGCTTTTTTCTCCTGCATTTCCGGATCCTTTAAATTTACCGGATCCATATGTATCACCGCTTCACAACCCAGACGTTTCTGCAGCTCCATCTCCACTCCATCGATGGCATCGTGGAGTTCAAAGATGTCCTGGCTTCCGTCCACCTCTCCATGGAGAGATACCATCCTGTGGCCTGGACCATAGTCATGAACCACCAGATCATGGATTCCAATAATCTCCGGCCTGGAAAGGACAATTTCCTGGATCTCATCGATAAATTCCGGCTCCGGCGCCTGTCCCAGAAGCGGATTTAATGTTTCCTTAGCCGCCTCATATCCGGCCTTCAGGATAAATACAGCCACCAGGACACCGCACCAGCCGTCCACATTTACTCCCGTAAACTTCATAATCAGCATGGAGAGAAGTACCATGGAAGTAGCCAGGGCATCGCTTAAACTGTCTGCAGCTGTGGCTTTCATGGCAGCTGAATCGATTTTCGCCCCGATTCTCCTGTTGTAAAAACTCATGTACAGCTTAACCGCCACAGAAACCAAAAGAATGGCCATGGAAAGGACTCCCGTATCCACTGCCTCCGGGTGTATGATTTTCTCAATGGAGGAGCGTCCCAGCTCCACACCCATGACAATGATAGCGATGGATACGGCCAGACCTGACAGATATTCGATTCTGCCGTGGCCGAAGGGGTGTTCCTCATCTGCCGCCTGTCCTGCAAACTGAAAACCTAAAAGGGTAATCACCGAAGAACCGGCGTCTGATAAATTGTTAAAGGCATCGGCCATCACGGCGATGGATCCGCTCAGAAATCCAGCCAGATATTTTCCTGCAAATAAAAGCAGATTCAGGGCAATTCCCAGAGAGCCGCAGAGAATTCCGTAAGCCCTTCTCTCATCCTTTCCCTGCTTAATAAAAATGCGTTCCAGCAGAGTAATCATTTCGTTTTATCCTCCTTAAGAAATACAAATTCATGGTCCGAGGACCGCTCCGGGCAGAAAGAAAAACCCATTCTGTCAAACTCCTTTGCCTCCTTTGGCGTTTCAGCTCCCCGCTCCGCCAGAAAACGCACCATCTCACCCCTGGCCATCTTGGCCTCCGTAGCCTTCACCTTGACTTTTCCCTCTGCCAGAGTTCCGAACACACAGGTGACAAACTGATCTTCCGGCGTCAGATACGGCTCCACTGCACGGCTGTACTCCTTAGAAGCCAGATTTAAAATAACCGCCGGTTTTCCCCCTGAAAGCTCCCTGTAAATCTTATCGCCCCACCAGCTGTATAAATCCTTATGTAAACCCATTTTCAGCTTTGCCTGCATTTCCAGACGATAGGGAACCACCCCGTCATCAGCCCGCAGAACGCCGTAAAATCCGCTTAAAATCCGCAGATGGCTGCACACGTACTCCCACTGCTCCTTCGTAAAAATCTGAGGCGCCATATACTGGTACTGAATCCCCACGTAAGCCAGAGCTGCCGGAGTCAGCCCTCGATCCAGCCGCATAGTCTGATAGCGGAGATAATTTTCATGGGTAATAGCGTCGTTCGCCTTAAAAAGGGCCTTTAATTCTGCCTCAGAAAAGCCCTGAAGAGTCCGCAAAAGCTCCCCGGCCTCCTCAAGGAACACCGGCGCGTCTCTCCAGGGCATATCGTCGCACTTCACCTGCATCCGCTTGGCAGGCGACACAATCAGTTTCATAGCCACAGCTTCTCTTCTCCCTCTTTTGCAGTTAAATTCCTCCACCAGAACCTCCTTCTGGGCTCTGGACAGCTTTTTGATAGCCGCCTCCCTTTTCATGGCCTCGCTCTGAGTGGAAAATTCCTCAAAATAAGCCAGGGCCACCGGCCTCCTGGCTCTCGTGTACTTTGCTCCCTTCCCGCTGTTATGAACGGCAACCCGCTCTTCCAGATGGTTTGTCCACCCGCAGTAGAGAGTGCCGTCGCAGCAGCGCAGAAGATACGTGTAATTCATCCTTCCACACCTCCCGCCGTTCCGGGCTATGTAAACGGCAGCAGTACTCTGCGCAGTCACACCGCTGCCGCCCGGAGCCTTAAAACAGACAGAGCCTGAAACTCCGTATCTATTTAAAGCATCGGCCAGATGCGAACATGCCTTCCGGCCTCCCGGAAAGGCTCTGCCCTTCCAGTCATACTCTATTATATGAATTTTCTCCTGAAATGCAACTTTCATCCCCGGATTTTTTTATTTCTTCTTTTTTCTGCTGTCAAAATACATGAACTGGTCAATAGAATCTAAAATATCGGCGAAATCCTCCCTGGGAGCCAGATCAATATACCGGTTCAAAAGCTCTGTCTCCTGTTTTTTATATCTGCCGTAAAAAATATCGAACAGATTGTGTCCCCTCAGATGGATTTTAAACAACTCCATGTGGGCCTTCAAATCTCCCGGCGACCTTAAATCCCGCCCAAGAACCTTGATAAACTTCCTGCCTGATATCAGACGGCACAGATATTCTCTCCACTTTTCATACAGAATCGTATAAAAATCCTCCTCTGCAGGGATGACAGACAGCTCTGCCATGATTCTGGGATTCAGGAAATAGTTCTCAAAGGAGTAATATTTCAGAATCAGCACATTTTTCTCTGTCACCCTGGGCAGGTGATCCACGTCCCGTTTTCCCTGCTCCTCATAGTAGCGGCACAGCTGTCGTTTCAGCTCTCCCCTGTCCTTTCCGTCTCCGTCCCGGATCATGAGAAACTGATCCTTAAAATGTACCTGGTTCATATACTTTAAATTGGCGTAGGTTTTGATATTGGTACAGCTGTTGGTGGTAATAATGGAGACTCTGGACAGGCTTCCGTCCTCCTGGTATACCTCGGAATAGTATTTTTTCAGCAGAAGAGGGAGGCGGCTCTTATCCTGCCTGCCTTCCACGATAAATACAAAATCCACATTCATGGCGTCTCCGGCTCCATAGCCCAGATCGTCTAAAATCTCCCCTATGTCCACCTGGCTTCGGACCAGAGAACAGAATTCCTCGTCCAGCACCACCTGGCGGATCTGCCGGGATGTAAAATTTAAAAGAAGCTGCGGCGAGTGGGTACTGAAAATCACCTGATTTTTTTTAGAGAGGCGGTATAAAATCTCGCTGGCTGTCTTCTGAAGCCTGGGGTGCAGAAACAGTTCCGGATATTCCACCACAATAATACTGGGCAGCTGGCGTTCCTCCTCCACATAAGTTTCCAGAAGCGACAGCATGTAAATGCACCTCATGCCCCGGCTCATCTGGGAGACAGGGCTGACGGTTCCTCTCTCTTTGCTGTGAAGCTCCGCCTGGACAGAGAACAGCTCTGTCAGATTTCCCCGAAGCCGGTATCTGATTTCATCAAAGCCCCCGTTTTTCTCGAAATTTTCATTAATCCGCTCCGCCACCTTCCCCAGGTTCAGCTGATAGAGCTTGTACTCAAACAGCTTCTGGGCTTCCAGGGCATTTAACTCCTCCGGCTTTTTCTGGTTAATCAGACCGATGCACTGAAAGCAGTGAGAGCAGTCGCGGCCAGAGTCAAACAGGCAGGATCCGCTTCTCATCTGGTTCATCAGGCGGCTGTTTCCCAGGAGAAAGAGATCGCTCTGAAACGCATTCAGCTCCCGATCTGTGTCAATGTAGTGAAGCTTTGGAATCACCTGGGCAATATAGGGATTATGCTTTCTGAAGCCGTCTGAAAACCGCTTTCTCCCCTCCCGGTTCACACTGCAGGTAAAAGACAGAATTCCATCCTGAAAGGAAGGCAGCTTCTTCTCAAAGTCACGTTTCCAGATTTCAAACCGCCGGTAAGCGCTGACTACGGCCTGACTGTGAAACAGGTGCAGATCCTCCTCCTCGATCTTCAGCTCCGTCTCAATCTCTATATTCTGTCCGTTCTCGTCAAAATCTCCGTCTAAAGCCTCTCTCCCTCCCGCCATCAGCCGGACGGCATCCAGTACAGAGGTCTTTCCCGTGTTGTTTTTCCCCACCAGGATCAGGGCGCTGTCAATCTCTGACAGCTCCATGTCCCGGATGGATTTAAAGTTTTTAATTCGGATCCGCGTAAACCGCACAGCTGCTCCTCCTCCCCTGTTTTATTCCCTTTATTATACGGCTTTCAGCGGTGTCTTTCAAATGATTTCTGGCAGCGCTACTGGGAAATCTCCTTCACCAGCACCAGCCGATCCCCCGGCCTGGCCTCGCTGCGCTCTAACCCATTGGCTTCCATTACATGATCCACAGTCGTATGAAATTTTTTTGCAATTTTCCACAAAGAATCCCCAGGCTGCACAATATACCCCACGATTCCAGGCATTTCCTGAAGCTTCTTTAAATCCAAAGGCTCTGTTCTGGCCCCTGTAACCACCTGCTCGCACACCGGCTGCAGAGCCAGCAAATCCGCTGTGATCACAGCCTTTATCTCCACGCTCTCTGATCCCAGCATCACAGCTGTCAGCTGCTCCAGTCCCATATTCAGCTGATATACGCTGTTCTCATCCATTCCCCTGACCTCTGCCGTACAGTGGAAGGGAACCAGTTCCTCTGTGTAGCCCACAGGCGCCCTGTCGTCATCTGTCAGATAGAGAAGCCCCACCTCCAGAACGCCCTCCAGGTGAAGGCCGTCCTCTCTGGGTTCTGCCGCATCCAGTTTTACCTCCCCTGTGCTGTGGCAGATCTGGAGAATCCGTTCCGGCTGGTGCAGATCAATCTTTTCAGCTGCCTTGCATTTGCAGGTATTTTTCGTCAGAAGGCGGTCAAAGCAGGCTGTCCCTGTGTCCAGTATCAGCTCACATCCGGTAGAATACATATCGCTTAAAAGCTCCACATGCTGCTCTTCATATAGCTTCATATCCAGTTCCAGAACTGCGTCTATGGAAAGCTCCCGCATCTCTCCGTCGCTGTCCGGCTTCATCTCAATTTCCTGGTGAAGCAGACGCACCGACACAAAAGGAATCATGCTCTCCTCCGCCTCTGACAGCTCCACCTCTCCGGAAAATGGAATACTCTCCTCCACCCACTGAACCGGCGTATGCTCCCCCTCGCCGCTGTAAATGGCAAAAATCAAAAGCTCTCCCTCCAGATGGACTGCGCCGTGAACCGGACTGCAGGAAACGCCCCTAAGCTTCATTTCCCTCCATAAAAGCGTCTCCATATTCGGCTTGTTGGCAGACAGAGAAAGCTCCTCGCGAATCCGGTAGGTATCCTTTCTTCTGACGGCAATGGCAGCTACGTCCACATCCCTTCTCTGGATCTCTACTTTAGCATCGTCTGTCTTCACATCCACTGCCGCCTCTGCGTCATACAGGCTCTCCACCCTCACCTCCAGCGTCACAACTGCCTTAATATTCAGCTTTCTGGAGTTGATCATGCCTGTGTTCAGATCCTCCAGATTCCATGACACCTGGGTACTGTCCTTCTCCTCCAAATCCGGCACGTTCACCGTCTCCTCAAAAGGAATTTCTCCTTTTAAGGACTGAAGTCCACCCGACTCCCTGCGGTATAAAACTGAAAAGGAAAGCTTTCCCCGGATCAACACCTTGTCTCCCTGGGCTCTGGAGAATTCAATCTGAATGTCCCCGTCTCCCAGAAGCACAGACGATACATCATCCATAGTATCCGGTACAATAAAATCATCATCCAGAGTAATCTGGGATACTGCCGTCCCTTTCTGCCGGTTCATATGAATGTTATTTTTAATCAGCTCCATCATTCTGCCACCACGCCTTTCCATTTGATACAGGTTCCGCAGCCTCTGCCGCCGCTTTGTGACAGTCTATGCATAAAAAAGGCAGGATATGCCCTGTTCAGATGGACATATCCCGCCTATTTTTTCTTTCTGAATAAGATAATCTGAGCTGCCAGAAGAATTCCTGCCATAATCAGGAACATGGCCAGACTGTGATTCAGAAGGCCTGAATACTGGTAAAATCCCCAGTACACCACTGCGTAGAGAACCACAATTACAATGGCATAAAGTGTTCTCTCCTTCTTTCCCGCTCCTGACAGCAGGGTAAAGCTTCCTAGGTATTTTTTATTAAGCCAGACTGAGTAAAGGAGGTAGAAAAGGATTCCTCCCAAAAGCAGTCCCAGAACCTTCATACTTCCAATTCTTCCATACAGCGCGGCACCTGACAGACAGACCGCCCCCAGGCAGATACTCGCCGCAGCGCCTTTTCTGACATACTCCCTGCGCTGTTCCGGTTCCAGATCCTCTGTCTGCCTGATTTGAAAAAATCTGAGATCCGGCTTTTTCAGGCGAACTGCACTCTCCAGGATGCAGATAATTCCTGCAATCATCAAAATAATACTTCCCTGGTTCATCCTGACACCCCCTTACACACATTCGAATCTGGCTCTAATACTCCTCCAGAAAATGGTGGCGTTCTTTTCCCTTCACGTATCCGATACAGGCGTCCAGATTGACGTTCTCCACACTTTTAAAAATATTCGTCTCAATGTGGGGATTGATGGTTCTGAACTTTGCAATCAGCTCCTTCATCTCCTGGCGCTTTGACATGTGGGCCTCCTCTTCCCTGGAAATAGCCTCTGTAAACCGGCAGGCGCACTGGAGAAACTTCAGTCCGTTGAAATCGCGCCAGGCCTCGATATCTGCCTCCTTCACCAGGTACAGGGGACGGATCAGCTCCATGCCCTCAAAATTCGTACTGTGCAGCTTAGGCATCATGGTATTCACCTGAGCCCCATAGAGCATGCTCATGAGAATGGTCTCAATCACATCGTCAAAATGGTGTCCCAGGGCAATCTTATTGCACCCCAGCCTTTTAGCGTTGGCATACAGATGGCCTCTCCTCATTCTGGCGCACAGGTAGCAGGGAGACTGATCCACGTCCACCACCACATCGAAAATATCTGACTCAAACACAGTAATGGGAATTCCCATAATCCTTGCGTTTTCCTCAATCATTCTCCTGTTTTCCGGATTATAGCCCGGATCCATCACAAGAAAATGCAGTCCGAATTCCATCTTTCCGTGGCGCAGAATCTCCTGCATGCACTTTGCCAGGAGCATAGAATCCTTGCCCCCGGAAATGCAGACGGCAATGTTGTCACCCTCCTGAATCATGTCGTATTCATTCAGGGCCTTCACAAAGGGCCGCCAGATTTCCTTGCGGAACTTCTTAATCACGCTTTTCTCAATGTCTCTGCACCGTTCTGCCGCCGTCTCCTGCTTTTCTGTCACTGTCTCGTTAGCCTGCAATCTTACCATCCTTTTTCTCGCCTTTATCTTTTTCCTTCAGCTCCCGCTCCATCCGGCGAAGCTCCCGTTTCAGCTGCTTGATCTCCCCCTTGAGAGCCTCAATCTGCTCTACCAGCTTCCTGTCATGGGCTCCCAGGACAACCGTCTCCTTCTTCTGAATCTTTACGCCGTCCTTTTTTACCGGTTTAGCCGGAATGCCCACTGCCGTGATGTTCTCCTCCAGCGGCTGTAAAAGCACTGCGTTGGCGGCAATCGAGCAGTTGTCTCCCACCTGGAAGGAGCCGAGAATCTTCGCTCCTGAGCCGACTGTCACGTTATTTCCCAGAGTTGGATGACGCTTTCCTTTCTTCGTACCCACTCCTCCCAGAGTAACTCCCTGGTAAATGGTGCAGTTGTCCCCCACCACGGCAGTCTCTCCAATGACTACCCCGGCTCCGTGGTCAATTAAAATCCCATGGCCCAGCTGAGCTCCAGGGTGAATCTCAATCAGCGTAAAAAATCTGGCGATCTGGGAGATCAGACGCGCAACAAAAAACATATGCTTCTGGTAAAACCAGTGGGCAATTCTGTGCCAGATCAGCGCATGGACGCCCTGATAAAGCAGAAGCACCTCCAGAGCGCTTCTGGCCGCCGGATCCCGTTCCTTCACAGCTTTTACATCAAGCCAAATATCCTTTAAAATCATAGCCTTCTCCTTTTAAAACCATTCTAAAGCAACACACTGTGATATTGCTACATTATATAGTCGTTCTGCCGGTTCTGTCAATGTTGTCTGAAGAAGAATATATAAGAGAACAAGAACCAGTTTTCCCGTTCCGCTTAAAGTCACCGAAAACTGGTTCTTGTTCTCTTTTCAATAGCTTCTGACTTATCACTCTCCAAAGACCATCCGGCACAGCCTGATATACTCTCGGTATTCAGGGAAATCAGACAAATCCCTGAAAGCCTCTGCCATAGAGGTATAGTACCAGCCCTGCCAGCGCTTTTCCTTCATGTTAAACCGCTCGAATACTGCGTCTCCAATCAGCAGATAATCTCTGGCTGTGTTCCTCAGATTGCTGAGTTTATCTCCCAGGGCCAGGATCTTCTCATCCCGTCCGGCATGGGCCAGACGGTCAATGGTGGCCTGTTTTCTCTCTCTCCAGGAACGGGACTTATCCTCTGTTTCTCCTGCCACCAGCGCGGCCACCCGATGGCCAAACTCCTTTTCGATCTCCTCAAATGTAACTCCAGCATCTTCAATCGTATCGTGAAGAACCGCAGCTGCAATCAATTCCTCATCCTCCGTAATGGAGGACACGATCAGGGCTGTGTCAAGGGGGTGGGTAATGTATGGAATATTTCCTCCCTTTCTTACAGCGCCTTTGTGGGCTTCTGCCGCAAATACTGCCGCCTTACGAATCATGCCTCTACTCTCCATCCTGAACTGCGCCTGTAATGTGAACGTCCATCTGCCTGTATGGAATTTCAATACCAGCCTCGTCAAAAGCCAGCTTGATTTTTTCTATAATATCCCATCTGGCAGCCCAGTAATCCTCTGATTTTGTCCATCCTCTGGCTCCCAGCACCACGCTGTCATCTCCCAGGGAATCTACGTAGGTGATAACAGGCTCCTCTTTAAGAACCGCCGGATGCTGTCTGTAAATCCGATCCACAATCTCCTTGGCTTTCTTTAAATCAGACTGATACCCGATTCCCACTGTCAAATCGAGCCGCCGCTTTTCCATAGCCGTCACATTGGTAACAATGGAATTGGACAGGGTACCGTTTGGAATAGAAATCGTCTTATTGTCAATGGTCACCAGAATGGTATAGACCAGACCGATAATGGATACGGTTCCCTCTGCATCAGGCATGACAATATAGTCTCCCACTTTGAAAGGCTTCATCACAAGAATTAAAATACCTCCCGCGAGATTTTTAAGGCTCTCCTGAAGGGCCAGGCCGATAGCCAGACCGGCAGAGCCCAAAATCGCCACTATGGAAGCAGAATCGATTCCCATCTGTCCCGCGATAATGAAAATCAGCAGACCATTCAGTGAAAACTTCAGCAGAGAGCCAATAAATTTCGTAACGCCGATTTCCATTCCGGCCCGCTCAAAAGAGTGATGGGCCATCTTTAACAGCAGACGGATGATTTTCCGGCCCACAATAAAAATGACTAAAATGACTAACAGGTTCAGTCCAAGTCTTATGAAATCCGGCATCCAGCCTTTAATCGTTTCCATCAGCACATCTGGCTTTCCAAGCTCCTGAAGCTCCTTTAAGTCCTCCCCTAATGCAGCAATGGCATCTGTTTCCTGAGTTGGTGTTGATAAAAAAATCATTTATTTCTCCTGCCTGTCTGAGAAGCTTTCTGGGTTCCCTTAATCACAGAAACTGCCGGCTTTTTATCCTTGGCCGTTGACTTTTTCTGGTCGTCCAGAGCCTGTTTCAGCTTCTTCTGTGCTGTCTCATCCTCCTTTAAATCAGCCAGAGTTCCGTAAAGGCTCTTATCTGCCTTAAAGGCAATCACATTTCCCTCTGAGGAAGTCTTCTCTTCCCGGGCAGCCTTTTTCCGGCTTCCCCGCGTTCCGGAAGTCCTGCCTGTTCCGGAAACCTTGCTTTTTACTGCCTTTCCAGCTGTCTTAGACGTCTTTTTCACCCGCTTTACCGGAGTGCAGGAGAATACGCTGACGCCTAAAGGAGCAATGTGGACAGTAATGGACTCCTCTCTTCCGTCGCACTCCTCCGCCTTGGAGCTCTTCACCCGCGGGTTCACAATGCCGCAGCCGCCGAAATTTTTAGACTCACTGTTGAAAATCTCTTTATATTTACCTGGGAAGGGGACTCCCACCTTATACTTCTCATGCTCTACCGGAGCGAAGTTGCAGACAAAGAGCAGCGTCTCCTCCGGCTTGTCTGTCTTTCTCAAAAAGGCCACAATGTTGTTAGCTGAGTCCATACAGTTAATCCACTCAAAGCCGTCTGGCATATAGTCTTCTGCGTAGAGAGCCGGATGCTCTCTGTAGAGGAAGTTTAAGGCCTTCACATAAGACTGCATGTTTTTGTGGATCGGATACTCCAAAAGCTCCCACTCCAGGCTCTTATTCTCATTCCATTCGTCCATCTGGCCGAATTCCTGTCCCATGAACAGCAGTTTCTTGCCCGGATGGCCTGCCATAAATCCGTAGGCAGCTCTTAAATTGGCAAATTTAGCCTCGAAGGTCTCTCCCGGCATCTTGTTGACCATAGAGCCTTTTCCATGAACCACCTCGTCGTGGGAGAACACCAGAATGAAATCTTCGCTGTAGGCGTAGATCATACTGAAAGTCAGTTCCCCATAATGGTGGCAGCGGAAGTAGGGGTCACACCTCATGTATCCCAGGAAGTCGTTCATCCATCCCATATTCCACTTATAGTCAAAGCCCAGGCCGTCCTCCTTCACATTCCCCGTCACCTTAGGCCAGGCTGTAGACTCCTCGGCAATCAGAACCGCTCCATCCTTTCTGCCCTTAAAAACTGAATTCAGATGCTTTAAAAACTCCACTGCTTCCAGGTTTTCATGGCCGCCGTACATATTGGCCACCCACTCTCCCGGATTCTTGCCGTAATCCAGGTACAGCATAGAGGCCACCGCGTCGAAACGGATGCCGTCGGCGTGGTACTTGTCCGCCCAGAACATGGCGTTTGCAATCAGGAAGTTGGATACCTGGGGACGGCCGTAATTATAAATCAGGGTTCCCCAGTGGGGATGAGCTCCCTGCCTTGGATCCTGGTGCTCATAGACGCAGGTTCCGTCAAACTGAGCCATGCCCCAGGCATCTCTTGGAAAGTGAGCCGGAACCCAGTCTAAAATCACGCCGATGCCCTGGCTGTGCATATAGTCCATAAAGTACATGAAATCATCCGGAGTGCCATAGCGGCTGGTAGGCGCATAATATCCTGTCACCTGATAGCCCCAGGATGCGTCTAACGGGTGTTCCATCACCGGCATCAGCTCTACATGGGTGTAACCCATTTCCTTCACATAGGCGGCCAGCTCAGAAGCCAGTTCCCTGTAATTGTAAAATTCAGAACCTGGAATCTCATTTCCCGCTTCATCCAGAGAAAATTCCTTCCGCTTCCAGGATCCTAAATGCACCTCGTAGATAGACATGGGACTTTTCTTGCTGTCAGAAGCCGCCCGTTCCTTCATCCACTTTTCATCCGTCCACTCATAGCCGTTCAGATCCCATACAATCGAAGCTGTATTTGGCCGAAGCTCCGCATAATTGGCATAAGGATCTGCCTTTAAGGCCGGATCGCCGTTCTTAAATTTAATTTCATATTTATAAACCGCTCCCTTGGAAAGACCGGGGATAAACAGCTCAAATACGCCAAAATCCCCCAGCCGCCTCATCTGGTGGCGGCGTCCGTCCCAGAGATTAAAGTCTCCTACTACGCTGACCCGCATGGCACAGGGAGCCCAGACGGCAAAATATACGCCATCCACGCCCTTAACAGTCATAGGATGAGCTCCCATTTTATTGTAGACAGAATAATGGATTCCCGCGCCAAATTTCTTTAACTCGCTTTCCGTAAACTGGGGCGCAAACGCATACGGATCATGAATCTCTCCCAGGGTTCCGTTGTCATAAAACACCTGCAGCGTGTAATCCGTCAAAGTTTTCCTCGGAATCAGAACCGCAAAAAAGCCCGCCTCGTCCGCCATCTCCATAGGATACGTCTTTCCCGTTCCGGAAAGCTTCACTGTAATATTCCTGGCTGTGGGAATAAACGCCTGTACTAACATCCCGTTCTCCGTGAGATGCGCTCCCAGGATCCTGTGGGGATCCGGCGACTCAGAATAAACCAGCTCCTCAATCCCCGCCCAGTCCATCAGATCATATAATAGTTTGTCCATAAATACGCCCCCTTGCGTTTCCTTCTTTGGTAGTTCCTATTCTATCATTTCAGCCTGAATAATACAATCAAGACCTCCTAAAAATATTTTTCAGACGTACTACTTGCTAAATCACAAAAACTCGGATAAACTATTGAACTGTAATCTATTAATCTGTTTTAAGTAAATGAGGAACGCAGCAGAATGGAGAATAAAGAAAAACACCTGGGAAGCGTCCGCCGTGAGGAAGCTCCAAAAAGCAGAAAGCGGGATGAGGAGCAGGAACCTTTCAGCTGGAAAAAGGAAATTTTAAGCTGGATTCAGATCCTGGCCGTGGCCGCTGTCATCGCATACGTGTTGACTACCTATATTATAGCCAACAGCACCGTGCCTACCGGCTCCATGGAAAATACGATTATGTCCCACAGCCGGGTACTGGGCTCCAGACTTACCTATAAATTCAGCGAGCCTGAACGGGGAGATATCGCCATTTTTCTCAACCCTGACGACAAGGAAGAAGGCATTACTACCTATTATGTCAAGCGTATCATCGGCCTTCCCGGAGAGACGGTTGACATTGTAGACGGAAAGATTTATATTAACGGATCTGACACACCCTTAGATGAGCCCTACCTCCACGAAGAGATGGACATGTACGGAAAGGATCATCTCCACTACAGCGTGCCGGAGGGACACTACTTCATGCTGGGAGACAACAGAAACAATTCCAACGACGCCCGGTTCTGGAAGAACAAATACGTCCCTGAGGAGGATCTGGTGGCAAAGGTCTACCTGGAATACTTCCCACACCCGCATCTTCTGCACTGACAGACAGAAAGCATACAGAGCTTAACATAATGACATAGGCCGTTCCGGGGCTGCCCGGTCGGCAGGAGGAGAGAAAATAACATGAACAAGGTAGTAAAATTCGGCGGAAGCTCTCTCGCCAGCGCAAAGCAGTTTAAAAAAGTAAAGGATATTATCATGGCGGATAAGTCACGGCGCTACGTGATTCCATCCGCTCCGGGAAAGAGATCAAATAAAGACGACAAGGTAACAGATCTTCTCTATGCCTGCTATGACGCGGCATCAGAAGGGCACAGCTACAAGAAAATCTTCGATACCATCGTATCCCGGTATGAACAGATTATTGAGGGTCTGAACCTGAATATCAATCTGGACTATGAGTTTAAAGCCATTGAAGAAAACTTTCTGGCTAAAAAGGGCCGTGACTACGCGGCTTCCAGAGGCGAATACTTAAACGGCATTATTATGGCCGCCTATCTGGAATATGAATTTATCGATGCAGCTGATGTGATCTGCTTTGACGCAGACGGCTCCTTCCTGCCGGAAAAGACAAACCAGGAGCTGTCAAACCGTCTCGCCAAGGCTCCAAAGGCCGTGATTCCAGGCTTCTACGGTTCTATGCCTGACGGCTCCGTAAAAACCTTCTCCAGAGGCGGATCCGATATTACCGGTTCCCTGGTAGCCAGAGCTATCCACGCAGATCTGTATGAGAACTGGACTGACGTATCCGGCTTCCTGGTAGCAGATCCGAGAATCGTGGACAACCCTGAGCCGATTGAAACTATTACATACAGAGAACTTAGGGAGCTTTCCTATATGGGAGCCAGCGTACTCCACGAGGAAGCTATTTTCCCTGTAAGAAAAGAGGGCATTCCGATTAACATCAGGAATACCAACCGTCCCTCTGATCCAGGAACCATGATTGTGGAAAGCACTTTAAAACGTCCCCGCTACACCATTACAGGCATTGCAGGAAAAAAAGGCTTCTGTACAATTAATATTGAAAAAGCCATGATGAATACAGAGATCGGGTTCGGCCGCAAGGTGCTGGACGTATTTGAAAAGTACGGCATTTCCTTTGAGCATATGCCCTCCGGCATTGACACCATGAGCATTTTCGTGCAGCAGAGCCATTTTGAGGAGCACGAGCAGTCTGTTATCGCAGGAATTCACCGTGCAGTAGAACCGGATCACATGGAGCTGGATTCAGACCTGGCCCTGATTGCCGTAGTAGGACGGGGCATGAAATCTGCCCGCGGTACAGCCGGAAGGATTTTCTCAGCTTTAGCCCACGCCAGAGTCAACGTCAAAATGATTGATCAGGGCTCCAGTGAGTTAAACATTATCATCGGCGTGAGAAATGAAGATTTTGAGACTGCAGTCAAGGCTGTCTACGATATCTTTGTCACAGCAGAAATTTAATTTTAGAGGACACCTGTTTCAGGCAGAAAATTTTGAGTAAAAAAAGAAGCTTTTTAGAACTGCATCCATACTAAAAAGCTTCTTTTTTATTCTTTTACCATATTTTTAGGAGGTCGCAACCATTGATTTTAAACTTAGCCGCTTTTATCCTGATTCCCGGATACACCCTCCTGTTTGTCAGGAATTTTAACTTGTTTTCCCTGAACTTTTCCGTAATTGGAAATATGCTGGGACGAAAACTGGGCTTCTGCCTGTGGGGTCTTATGACAGGCTGGTATTTCTATGCCGTCCTGTCTCCCATTTCTTCCAGGCTGAAGCTCCCTGCCTTTGTCCGGCGTCTGGTGCACACGGCGCTTCTTCTGCTGTTCTGCGCTGTCACCACCCCTTATCTGCCGGAAGAACTGCCCTTTAAGGCTTTTCTTCACATCGTTTTCGCCATGGCGGCCGCTCTGTGCTTATGCCTCTATCTGTTTTTCGCTGCCTGGTATCTTCGGGCTGAAGACAGAACAGCTGGTCTGATCTCTCTGTGGTGTCTGGCAGGCATTATTGCCGTGTCAGCTGCTCTCCTGATTCTGGTGGGAATCGTCAGCAGCGCCCTGGAAATCTTCTTTACCTTTTCCACTGTATTTTTAAGCCGCTATCT
>CAUCIO010000032.1 GCA_958442925.1 uncultured Clostridium sp.
GAGGAGCCTATGTGACAAACGGAACATGGACCAACGTTCAGGATGGCTGGACTTTCACAAAGGAGAATGGAGAGAAGGCAGTTTCCTGCTGGATTTACACTCTCTGGGGTGAGTCCTATGAATGGTATTACTTCAATGCAGAAGGTAAGATGGCAGCCGGATGGGTTGAGGCTGACGGACAGACCTTCTATCTGAATCCTGTATCTGACGGTACGAGAGGAAAGATGATGACAGGCTGGCAGCTGATTGAAGGAAAATACTATTACTTCAACACCGTATCCGACGGCACAAGAGGAGCTCTTTACAGAAACAGAACGACTCCCGACGGATATCAGGTAGGAGCAGACGGAGTCTGGATCCAGTAAAAATAGTGTGAAAAAGTAAAACAGGGCAGAGAGAGATGGTTTCGCGGCTCCAATGGAAAGCCGCCGGAAACCATCTCCTCTGCCCGTTTTGCTGTTTTCTAGGAAATCCACCAGATTTGGCAGCAGGAATAAAACATAGCGGATTTTCCTTTCCAAGAATTCACTATAGGAATAAACCATAGTTTCCGGTGACTTCAAGTGGAACAAGGAAACTATGGTTTATTCCTTATACTGATGACTTTAAGTGGAACAAGGAAAACTTTTTATCTCTTATTCCCTAAAATTTCTCTTTTGTCGAAAGAAATGCATATTTTTTGCAGGAAAACTATAGAAATATCAGATAGGATATGGTTAAATAGATATAGAATTTTAGAATCAGGAGGAAAGATGTATGTCAGAAGAAAGATTAAATGAAAATATGGAGAATATGGAGACCATGGCCGATTACGAGAAGGAGATCGAGGAATCCTTTAAGAGAAATGAGGACACTCCTGTATGGGAGAAATTTGCCAGACTGATGGAGGAGAAGACTCCCCTTCAGGTGGAGATCGCCGAGGTGGTAAACGGCGGCGTAACCGCTTACGTGGACGGCGTCAGAGGCTTTATCCCGGCTTCCAAGCTGGCCGCTTCCTATGTGGAGAACCTGGAGGAGTGGGTTGGAAAAACCATTGACGTGCAGGTGATCACGGTGGAGGAAGAGAGGAAGAAACTGGTTCTGTCCGGACGGGAGCTGGCCAGAGCGAAAGAGCAGGAAGAAAAGAAAAAGAGAGTGGAGCAGTGCCAGGTAGGAGCGGTGATGGAGGGAACCGTGGAGACGATTAAGGACTACGGCGCTTTTGTCAGACTGGAGAACGGACTGTCAGGCCTGGTTCACGTATCCCGCATCAGCAGCCAGAGAATTAAGCATCCAGGCGCAGTTTTAAAGGAAGGCCAGACGGTCAAGGTGAAGATTGTGGGAATCAAGGACGGAAAGCTGAGCCTCAGCATCCGGGACGCCCAGGAAAAAGAAGAGGAAGAGCTTCAGCAGGAGGAATTTTTCGATTACCACGAGAACGGCCAGGCTGCTACCAGCCTTGGTTCCCTGTTAAAAGGACTGAAATTTTAACAAAATATTCGGCTCAGCCAGCGCGAAAGCTTCAGTGAAAGGAGGCCGTTCATAGTGAATATTCCAAAGAGTTTTAATCAGATGGATCAATGGAAGGCCGTGATGTTTTTGTATAACTCCGCGCTGAAGGAGATTAATACAAAGATCGAGATTTTGAACAATGAGTTTGTTCATATTTATTCCTACAATCCGATTGAACATATTAAATCCAGACTGAAGACGCCGGAAAGCATTGTCAAAAAGCTGAAAAGCGACGGCAGAGAGGTGACGATCCCCAACATGATCGATCACCTCAGCGATATTGCCGGAATCAGGATTATATGTTCCTTCACTTCAGATATTTACAGGATTGCCGATATGATTGCCAGGCAGTCGGACGTAACGGTGCTGTATGTGAAGGATTATATTAAAAATCCAAAGCCTAATGGGTATAAGAGCTACCACATGGTGGTGACAATCCCCATTTACCTGAGCGAGGGGCCAGTGGACACCAAAGTTGAGATTCAGATCCGCACGGTAGCCATGGACTTCTGGGCCAGCCTGGAACACAAGATCTACTATAAATTCGAGGGAAATGCTCCTGACTTTCTGGAAAAGGAGCTGAAGGCCTGCGCCGATATGGTAGATCTTCTGGATGCCAAGATGTTTTCCCTCAACGAGGCGATTATGAAAATCAGCGCAGAGCAGAGGCTAAAAGAGGAAGAGGAGTTCAGACGTGCTCAGGAGACTCAGGAATAATGAAAGACGGAGAAAAAGGACATGAAAATTGTACTGCAGAGAGTAACCCAGGCCAGTGTGACAGTGGATGGGCAGGTAATCGGAAAGATAGGACAGGGATTTCTTGTTTTGCTGGGAGTGTGCGATACTGACACAGAGGCGGTTGCAGACAAGATGGTAGACAAGCTGTGCAAGCTCAGAATTTTCCAGGATGATCAGGGGAAAACCAATCTTTCCCTGGCGGACGTGGGTGGAGAGCTTTTAGTTGTCAGCCAGTTTACCCTGTATGCGGACTGTAAAAAGGGCAACAGGCCCAGCTTTGTCAAAGCGGGAGCTCCGGACATGGCTAACCGGCTTTACGAATACGTAGTGGAGAAATGCAAAGGCTATGTAAGCCGTGTGGAGCACGGGGAGTTTGGCGCAGACATGAAGGTAGAGCTTTTAAATGACGGCCCGTTTACTCTGGTACTGGACAGTGAGGAAATCTGCCGGTAGGAAAGAAGGGTTCTTCAGAAGATTAGAACGGAGCGTTCATATATATTTAAGGACAGGTGAAAATGATATGAGCGCGAAAATAGGAAAGGAGTATTGCAGATATGGGTGAAAACGTAAAGGAGCTGCAGAAGCAGCTGACATGGGAATTCCCGCACATTGCAAAGGAGGCGCCGGATCAGACGAAAGAGGCGGCCGAATACTGCGAGGGATATAAGGTATTTTTAAATAAGGCAAAGACAGAGAGAGAGTTTGTGGCTGAGGCAGTGAGGATTCTCTCAGAGGGCGGATACCAGGAGTATGAGATTGGAAGAAAGTATGAGACAGGCGATAAGGTTTATTATATTAACCGTAAAAAAGCCCTGATTATGACTACCTTCGGCTGTCGGCCGTTAGAGGAGGGCATCCGCTTAAATATTGCCCATATTGACTCTCCCCGTCTTGACTTAAAGCCCAATCCGCTCTATGAGAAGACAGATCTGGCCTTCTTAAAGACTCATTATTACGGCGGAATCCGTAAATATCAGTGGGCTACCATTCCATTAGCTATGCACGGCGTGGTAATTACAAAGGATGGAGAGGCAGTCAATATCTGCATTGGAGAGGATGAGGGTGATCCGGTATTCTGCGTGACAGATCTGCTTCCCCACCTGGCTGCAGAGCAGAACGAGAGAAAGCTGAAGGATGGAATCAAGGGCGAGGAACTGAACGTTCTGGTAGGCTCCATTCCATATGCAGGCGAGGAGATCAAGGAGCCGGTGAAGCTTCTGGTACTCAAGCTGTTAAATGAAAAATACGGCATGACAGAGAAGGATTTCACCAGAGCGGAGATCGAGATGGTTCCGGCTGTAAAAGCGACAGATGTGGGTCTGGACAGAAGCCTGGTAGGCGCTTACGGACAGGATGACAAGGTATGCGCTTACACAGCCATGACGGCCGAGATGGCTACAGAGAAGCCGGAGTACACCACAGTAACTGTTCTGGCTGACAAGGAGGAGATCGGCTCTGTGGGAAACACAGGACTGGATTCTGATTTCAGCCTTCATTATATCGAGTATCTGGCAGATGCAGCAGGCGCAGATGTGAAGACTGTGCTGAGAAATTCTGTATGCCTTTCCTCCGATGTAAACGCAGCTTATGATCCTACCTTTGCCAGCGTTTATGAGGAGCACAACTCCTGCTATGTAAACAAGGGCTGCGTACTCACCAAATACACAGGTGCCAGAGGAAAATCCGGAAGCAACGACGCCAGCGCAGAGACCATGGCTAAGGTGATCGACATTATGGACCGTGAAGGAGTGTACTGGCAGACAGGCGAGCTGGGCGCAGTTGACGTAGGAGGAGGCGGAACTGTTGCCTGCTTCGTGGCTAAGATGGATGTGGACGTAGTAGACCTGGGAGTTCCGATTCTGGCTATGCACGCGCCTTTCGAGCTGGCGTCCAAGCTGGATATTTACAACACTTACAAGGCGTTTAAGGCATTCTATAAATAAATCTTAAAAAACAGTAAAAATCGGAAAAACTCTTTTTTATCACAGCATTTTGTGATATTATGTGTGTTATACTTTTCGGAACGTGTTTGGAGATGGATTTCCATTTCCAAGCACGTTTTTAAAGAAGAGTGATGAAAAAAGGCGGCCGGGCCGTCTTTTCCAACATTAAAAGAGAGTAAGAGGACAGGTCAATGAGAAAATTTGTAAAGGCAGGACTTGCAGGAATCGCAGCTCTGATGCTTATGACAGGCTGTGGAGCAAAGGAACAGACGGCGACTCCGTCTGATGCAGACAGTAAAGCAGAGCAGACAGACGCTTCAGAAGAAAGCACAGAAGAGTATGTTGCCGAGGGAAGTATTACCCTGGGAGAGTATAAGAAGATTCCGGTTACAGTGATTAATCCGACTGTTTCGGACGAAGAACTGCAGAGCCGGATTGACACAGTACTTGGAGGCCATGCTACATGGGATGCAGTGGACAGAGAGGCAGTGGACGGAGACAGAGTAAAGATTGACTACAAGGGCTTAAAGGATGGAGAGGCTTTTGAGGGAGGCACTGCTGAAGGATATACGCTGGTGCTGGGCTCTAATACCTTTATTGACGGCTTTGAGGAAGGCCTCATCGGAGTAAAGGCCGGAGAGGAGAGGGACTTAAATCTGACGTTCCCGGAGGACTATCAGGCGGAGGATCTGGCCGGACAGGACGTTGTATTTGAGGTGAAGGTTCACGAGGTAGCTGAAAAGCATGTGCCGGAGCTGACAGACGAGTTTGTAGCTGAGAATTTCCCGGAGTTTGGAACTGTGGAGGCCTACAAGGCAGATCTGAAGCAGCAGATGTTAGATTCCAAGACTATGCAGAGTGAGCAGCAGAGAGATGCAGAGCTTCTGGCAGCGGTGGTAGAGAATTCTGAGATTATCTGCGCTACAGACGAAGTAAATGAAGTGTATGATCAGCAGATCCAGTATTATACCTCTATGGCGGGAATGTACGGCATGGGGCTGGCTGACTATGCGGCTATGATGGGCATGGACGAGGACGGTTTCCGCACAGAGGTGAGAAAGATGTCTGAGCAGACTGTAAAACAGCAGATGGCTCTGATGGAGATTGCCAAGAAAGAAAAGCTGACAGTTGATGACAAGGACAGAGAGGCCCTGGCTGAAGAGTATAAGGATGCTTACGAGAGCGTGGAGGACATGATTGAGAAAGCCGGCGCTGAAAATGTAGACAATGCAGTTCTCTATGATAAAGCAATCCAGGTAGTTGTGGATCATGCGGATATTACAAAGGTGGATGGGCTGGCAGTAGCTGAGTAATTTGCTGAGGATAGCAGGAGGATGTAGAAAATGCAGATGTTATATGACAGAATCCGCAGGGACGGAGTGGTGAGAGCTGGAAACGTGCTGAAGGTAGACCGCTTCCTGAATCATCAGATGGATATTGAGCTGTTTAAGGAGATTGGCAAAGAGTTTAAGCGCCGCTTCGCAGATGCAGAGGTAAATAAGATTCTGACGATTGAGGCGTCCGGTATTGGAATCGCCTGCATTGTAGCCCAGTATTTCAACGTACCGGTGGTATTTGCCAAGAAGACCAAGACAAAGAATATTGCAGGAGATGTTTACACCACAAAGGTGGAATCCTTTACCCACGGAACCGTATACGACATCATCGTGTCCAAGGAATTTCTGGGAAAGGGAGATAAGGTTCTTGTGATTGACGATTTCCTGGCTAAGGGAAAGGCCCTGGACGGTCTGACAACACTGATTCAGAATTCAGGAGCTGAGCTGGTGGGAGCTGGAATCGTCATTGAGAAGGGCTTCCAGTGCGGCGGCGACATTATCCGCCAGAAGGGAATCCGTCTGGAGTCTCTGGCTATTGTGGACAGCATGGATGAGACCACAGGAGAGATTGTGTTCCGAGGTGAGGAGAAACAGGCATAGATACTGAAGGATTCAGAGAGATTCTGAGCTGAATATATACAACGAGGAAAACATAAAGGAATTACAAAGTGGGAAACAGAAAAGCGCTTTTTTTTGATATTGACGGAACGCTGCTCAGCGAGGGGAAAGACAGAAAAGTACCGGAGAGCGCCAGAAAGGCTCTCCTGCAGGCGAGGGAGAAGGGACACCTGGTGTTTGTGAACACCGGAAGAACCTGGTGCGAGACGAAGGAGGTCAGGCATCTGATTGACGCAGACGGCTGGCTCTGCGGCTGCGGTACCTATCTGATGGCAGAGGGAGAAGTGATTTACGACTGGAGAATCGCCCCGGAACGGGGAGCCGAGCTGATCAAACTCATACGGGACTGCGGCATGGACGGGGTGTTGGAGGGCGTGGAGGCCTGCTATATGCAGAAGGCCCCGTCCCCGGCCAGTGCGGTGGAGCAGTGCAGACAGGATTTTTCAGCTCTGGGGATTGTCTCAGAGAAAACCTGGGACGACGAGGGGATCAGCTTCTCGAAATTTTGCCTGGTGACAGATGAAAACAGCTGTCTGGAGCGGTTTAAGGAAGAAACCAGGGAGGATTTGGAAGTGATCGACCGGGGAAGCACCTTTGTGGAGGTGGTTCCCAGAGGGCACTCGAAGGCGGCTGCCATCGAGAGAATTCTGCGCCAGTACGGGCTTTCCCTGGAGGACGCCTGGGTATTCGGAGACAGCATGAACGATCTGTCCATGTTCCAGTATGCTCAGAATGCCGTGCTGATGGGGAAGCACGATAAAGAGCTGGAGTCCTACGCGTCTTTCATAACGAAGACGGTGGAGGAGGATGGAATCGCCTTCGCCATGGAGAAGTTCGGACTAATTTAATCAGTATTCTGCTTTGCAGGAGCAAACACGTAAAACAGCGTCTGGATATTATGTTCGGCCGCTGTTTTACGTGTTTTTGACTAATGAGGATTACCACGTCTTTGAAACAATTATGTTCCCTTTCTTAATCACAGTCTCCACCTGATTGACCGCCGTGTGGTAGGGCAGGTAGGCGATAGAAGGGTACTTCATAATCAGGATGTCGGCCTGTTTTCCCTCCTCGATGCTTCCGATGGTATCGGCCCGTCCCACAGCAGCCGCTCCGTTGATAGTCAGGGCGGTGATTACCTCCTCGATGGACATATTCATATAGATGCAGCCCAGGGCAATCAGGAGAGGGATGGAATTGGTAAAGCAGCTTCCTGGATTTAAGTCAGAGGCCAGGGCTACAGCGCAGCCGTTGTCGATCATTTTTCTGGCCGGAGCGTACTCTTCCTTTAAGCAGAAGGCGGTGGCAGGCAGAAGCGTGCTGATGACTCCGGCCTCAGCCATCTGACGGATACCCTCATCGGAGGCCTTCAGCAGGTGATCCGCAGAGACAGCCCCCACTCTGGCCGCCAGCTCTCCGCCGCCTAAGGAGTAGATTTCGTCTGCATGGATTTTCAGCTGGAAGCCTAATTCCTTCGCCTGGTTTAAGTAGTATTCAGAATCCTCGATGGAGAAGACGTTTTTCTCGCAGAAGATATCAGCAAATTCTGCCAGGTTTTCGTTTTTTACAAGAGGCATCACCTGAGTCAGCATATAATCCAGAAAATCCCGTTCCCGGCCCTTGTATTCTGGAAGCACGCTGTGAGGACCCAGGAAGGTGGAAACCACGTCTAAGGGATGACGTTTGTCCAGCTCTTTCATCACGCGCAGCTGCTTTAGCTCCGTCTCGCAGTCCATGCCGTAGCCGCTTTTGCCCTCCACTGTAGTGACCCCGAATTCTGCCATCCGGTTCAGCCGATCCATGCCCACGGCAATCAGATCCTCCTCGGAAGCCTCTTTCGTAGGACGGATGGTGGCGTTAATACCTCCCCCCCGCTCCATGATAGACATATAGCTGTCTCCCTTCAGTCTCCAGGAGAATTCGTCTGCCCGGAAACCGCCGAAGATAAAATGGGTGTGGGAGTCTACAAAGCCTGGAAGGATTGTTTTGCCGAAGGCGTTTAAAACAGTAACAGGGCATCCCTTTATTTCCATAGGGACAGCCTCAGACGCCTGTGAGGATCCGGATACTGCATTTGATTTCAGCGTATCTTCGCTTTCCGGCTCAAGGCCCAGCCGCTGATCCAGCTCTCTGGTGGTTCCGACTGCTTCAATGAGGCCGTCTGAAAGAAGCACTGCGCCGTCTTCAATCAGGCCGATATCGGCCATCTCCCTTCCCCGCCTGGGCGCTTTGCCCCGGCAGGTGACCAGCTCTGAGGCATGGCGGATGTACATTTTTTTCATAGATAAAATCCTTTCTGGTTAGATTCTATTGTTTCTTCACCGCATTCTGGTAAGCTTTCTCAATCAGTTTGTCATCTGCGATATAAGGCATGGTAATGACATCGCTTCCCTTTCTGATCTGGTTGTATTCTGCTACCGTCTCGATAGAGTGCTCATTTCTGGCCCAGTTTCTTCTGGAAACGCCTACCATAGTATCCCACGGAATAGCCTCCCGGATAATGGCGTCTGTCTCAGCCGTGCCGTCCAGCACAAGGCCGAAGCCGCCGTTTATGGCCTTTCCAATACCAGTGCCGCCGCCATTGTGGAGAGCGATCAGGCTCATGCCTCTGGCTGCATTTCCGGCATAGCACTGAACAGCCATGTCCGCAGTCATGTTGGAACCATCGTAGATATTGGAGGTTTCCCTGTAAGGAGAATCTGTTCCGCCGGTATCGTGGTGGTCGCGGCCCAGCATAACTGGTCCAATTTCGCCGTTTCGTACCATTTCATTGAATTTCAGGGCAATATCTCTTCTTCCGAAGGCGTCCTGATAGAGAATGCGGCACTGGGTTCCTACTACCAGCTGATTTTTCTCTGCGTCCCGGATCCAGATCCAGTTATCCTTATCCTGAGGCCTGCGGTTAGGATTGATGATTTCCATAGCTGCGTGGTCGGTCTTTACCAGGTCCTCATGTTTTCCGGACAGGCAGCACCACCGGAAGGGACCGTAGCCGTAGTCAAAGAGCTCAGGCCCCATAATATCTTCCACATAGGACGGGAAAATGAAGCCCTCACTGGTGTCAGCTCCGTTTTTCGCAATATCCTTTGCCCCGGCGTCAAAGACAGCCTTCATAAAGGAGTTTCCGTAGTCGAAGAAATAGGCTCCCCGTTTTACCAGTTCTTTAATCAGGTGGAAATGCCTGATCAGAGACACATTGACAAGCTCTGCGAAATGCTCCTTATCATGAGCCAGCATCTCGGTTCTCTCCTCGAAGGTGAGGCCCTGCGGGCAGTAGCCGCCGTCGTAAGGCACATG
This sequence comes from uncultured Clostridium sp., assembly GCA_958442925.1. Lineage (GTDB taxonomy): Bacteria > Bacillota > Clostridia > Lachnospirales > Lachnospiraceae > Otoolea. Next base: position 9,422 of record CAUCIO010000032.1, read on the forward strand.
GCAGCTGGTCTGATCGGAGAGCAGTTCAATCTTGATCTCGTGATCCACCGCGTACTGTAAGAGATCTACGATATTTCCGTGGTAGGCGATGGAAATAGTCTCTTTCCGCTCCATATAATCGGCGGCCAGACGGAATGCCTCCTCAGCGCTCTCCGTGATCAGGCTCACCCAGCCCTGGCTGTGCCTTGTTTCGATGCGGGAGTAATCCACCTCGGCGATAATGCCCACTCCTCCGGCGATCTCGATGGCCTTGGGCTGAGCACCGCTCATGCCGCCCAGACCGCTGGTGACAAACAGATGTCCAGCCAGGTCTCCGTCGTGGGGAACGCCCAGGAATTTCCGGCCAGCGTTTAAAATCGTGTTGAACGTACCGTGGACAATACCCTGAGGGCCGATGTACATCCATCCTCCGGCAGTCATCTGGCCGTAGGAGGAACAGCCCATAGCGGTAGCCTTAGCCCAGGCCTCGGGATTGTCGCCCTCTCCTACCATAAGGCCGTTTGTGATCACGACTCTGGGGCTGGATTTGTGGGATTTGAACAGTCCCAGCGGGTGGCCGGACATAACCACCAGGGTCTGCTCGTCAGTCAGAATTTCCAGATACTTCTTAATCAGCTGATACTGCATCCAGTTCTGGCACACCTGCCCTGTTTCTCCGTAGGTAACCAGCTCGTAAGGGTAAAGAGCCACGTCATGGTTTAAGTTGTTGTCGATCATAACCTGGAATGCTTTTCCCTGGACGCAGTTTCCCTTATATTCGTCAATGGGTTTTCCGTAAATCCTCTCTTTGGGCATAAAGCGGTAGCCGTAGATGCGTCCTCTTGTTAAAAGTTCCTCCATAAATTCCGGGGCCAGGGCTTCATGAAGCTCCTCCGGCACATAGCGGAGAGCGTTTTTGACTGCCAGCTTGATTTCACGTTCATTTAAGGTAAGCTCTCTCATGGGAGCCCGGCGGATGCTCTCCTTGAATACAGGATATTCTGGAAGGACAGGATCCAGTTTAATTGTCATGGCTGCACTGATCTCTTTGTTGTTCATATATTGCACCTTCCTTATTAAAATCGTTGATAATTTTATTATAGAGACTCATAGTCTAAAAAACGTCAATTTTTACTTTCATTGACCAATGATCCCAAGTAAGGTATACTTAAATAAGACTTCAGCAGGCAGACGCCCTGAGGGTTCGGGGTCTGTTCTGCGACAACTAGGAGAGGGAAATGGAAGAAATTGTAGTACAGCTGTTTGGCATTCCGCAAATACGGCTGGGAGATGAAAAAATCCGCTTTCCTTATAAGAAAGCGGAAGCATTTTTCTACTACCTGTGCGTAAAAAAGAAAGTCAGCCGGGATGAAGTAATCTGCCTTCTCTGGGGAGATGAGGATGAAACGGCGGGAAAGAAAAAATTAAGAGACGCCGTGTACCAGGTTAAGCGGCTGCTGGGAAAGGATCTTCTGCTTACAGGCGGCCATACGGAAATTGAGCTGAATTCGGCAGTTCCCCTCAGAAGCGACTGGGAGAAGCAGGAAGAGGACGAAGAGCCAGAGAAAGGCGGAGAATTTTTAGACCATTTTTATATTAAAAACTGCTACGAGTTTGAGGAGTGGGCAGAGGAAATCAGGATCCGCATTCGCAAGCAGCGGGCGGATCAGGCGCGGCGTCTGATGGAGCAGGCAGCTGGAGAGCGGAACGACGCCAGTCTGCAAAAGTACAGCAATTTTCTGCTGTCAGAGGATCCCTACAATGAGGAACTGTATTTTGAGGCCATGAGCCTGTATGCGGAAAACGGCAATTACAGCATGGCTATCCGCCTGTACAATGATTTGAAAAAACGACTTTCGGAGGAACTTTCAGAGGAGCCTTCCAGGAAAGTGAAAGAGCTGTTTCAGCGCATTTATAATATGAAGGAAACGGTGCAGAGCGGGGAAGGGGGACTGAAGCTTTCCTTTGTAGGCAGAAAAAAAGAGCTTTATCAGCTCAGCGGCTTTCTGGGCGGACGGGATGGCGGGGAAAGCGCTATGGCCGTCTGCGGGGAAAGCGGTTCCGGAAAAACTGCTTTTTTAGAGCAGGGGATTCGCCTGGCGTCAGGAGACGGCTTTGCAGTTTTGAAAACTGCCTGTTATAAACAGGGGGAAGAGTTTTATTTAAGCCCCTGGAACGATATTTTTCAGGAACTCTATCAGCTTTCGGAGCGGGAAAGACAGACAGGCGGGGCCGGGGAGATTCTGGAGGAATTTTTAAATGGTACAAAGGCTGAAGAGGGAAGAGCTTCCCGGATGACGTATCCTATGGTGGAAAAGATGGCCCTGGATTTATTTCGGATTTTGTCTGAACGCCGGAGGATTCTTCTGGTGTTTGATGATATTCAGTGGATGGATTCCATGAGCGGCCAGCTTCTGAACCGTGTTCTTCTGCGCCTTGGCAGGGAACGGCTTCTTCTTTTATGCAGCATGAGCCGGGAAGGGGAGGCTAAAGCCCTGGAATCCTTAGAACCTCTGCTTTTACGAGATCAGGCAAGAATCCTGCGCCTGGAACCTTTTACCAGGGAGGAGACGGATGAACTGATCCGCAAGGCGCTTCCCGAACTGTCGGCAGAGGAGGAGAAAAAGGCAGAAATTTACCGGGCTACCGATGGAAACGCGTTTTTTCTGAGGGAGCTTTTGACGCTGATCCGGGAAAAGGGATATACTCTGGAAAAGTCTAAGAAGACAAACTATGTGATTCAGGCCAGGCTTTCCGGCCTTTCCAGGAGGGAGAGAGAGGTTCTGGGAGCCATGTCAGTGTTTCCGGAGAAAATCGGGCTGGAGGAGCTGGAGCTGCTGCTGCCTGATACCGACCGCCTGTCTCTTTTGCGCCTGCTGGAAGGGCTTCAGGAGCACTTTCTGATTCGGGAGGTGCTGACAGGGTGGAACGTCCAGTATGAATTTGTACACAGGGCGTTCCAGGAATATGTCTGCGAGCAGCAAAGCAGAGGCAAGACACAGCTGTACCATCAGATTCTGGCCAGACATTATGAGGAGAATGCGCTTCAAAGCAGGGAGACTACGCTGCTTCCGCAGGTTATTTACCACTATGAGGGCTGCCACGATTTAATTAAGGCCTGCTGGTACAAGATCGAGTGGATGAAGGAATATTACACGCTGATCAATGAAAATTTCCCGGTGCTTCACTGGCAGGTGTCGGATCTGGCAGAGAGTGTGGGGGTGATGCCTCAGGCAGATGAGATGATAAAGCTGGCAGGAGAAATCATGGAGCTTCAGGGAAGCTCCGGGGAGATTCGGCGGATGAAGCTGGAGATGAATTATATTCTGGGCCGCTATCATATTGCCCAGGGAGATTACAGTCAGGGGCTTTCCCACATCGGGGAGGGAATCCGCCTGTCTCAGGAACTTTCGGATACCAGGATGCTTTTATCCTGCCTCAGACAGCAGATTTTCTATGGAATTCAGGTGGAGGATCTGGAGCAGGTGAAAACCTATGTAGAGAAAGGGATAGAAAAGGTGAAGGAATACAGTTCCTGCCGGGATGCATTTTTGTCTCTGGAACGGGAGATTTTTGCCAGCCGGAATCTGAAAGAGACGCTGCAGACCTTTTTCCGGGAAAGAGAAGGGAAACATGCACCGCAGGATGCTGAGGCGAAGGACTGGGAGGAGTACAGCACTTTCCTTCGCCTGAAGGGCTGGTATCTGCTTCACAGCAAAAATTATTCTCAAGCAGAGGAAACGCTGTGGGCGGCAGCCGGTATTTTTAAATGGCTTGGAGCTGGCTGTGAGCCTGGACAGGCCGCCTGTTTAAGCTATATCGGAGACAGCAGGGAGAGGCAGGGGGATTTTTCAGAGGCAGTATCTTTCTACGAACAGGCGATAGCTTTGGTAGAGAAGAATCCCAGAATTAACGGTCTGGGGCAGTTTTACGCCAGGGCCGGGCAGGCCCTCTGCATGGCAGGAAAGACAGAACAGGCCAGAGCATATCTGGAGAAGGCGGAGAAGCGTCTGAGGGAAAACGGCTGTATCTGGGGTTTGGAGCGGGTGGAGGCGCTGCTGTGCCTTATCAGCCTTTCGGAAGGAGACCTGCAGGAGGCGGAACGCAGGTTTTACGAGAGTTCAGCTCTGTCGGAGAAAATCAGAAATCCCCAGACGCAGAAGATTTTGGAAACAGCGCGGCAGAGTTTGGAGAAGAGCGGAGTTCTGATGGAATGACAGGGCTATGGAATCACTTTTAAATAGACGGTTTTTGGACGCTGAGTTCTGTATAATAGCAACAGAAGGCATAAATATATAAAAGAGAGAGGGTTGTTTTATGAATAAGGTTCTGATTACAGGAGAAGATTTGACGTTAGACGATATTGTCAGCGTGTGCCGCGGGAACGCCCAGGTGGAGATTTCTCAGGAGGCAAAGGATAAAGTAAAGGCCTCCAGACAGGTTGTGGATGATTTAATTGCAGAGGAAAAGGTGGTTTACGGTATTACCACAGGATTCGGAAAATTCAGCGATGTGGTGATTTCCCAGGATCAGTGCAAGGAGCTGCAGAAAAATCTGATTATCACCCACGCGGTGGGAGCAGGGGATCCGTTCTCCAGAGATATAGCCAGAGGCATTATGCTGCTGCGTATCAATAATCTTTCCAAGGGATTTTCCGGAATCCGCCTGGAAACGCTTCAAACCATGGCAGATATGCTGAACAAGGGCGTGACTCCGATTATTCCGGAGAAGGGATCCCTGGGAGCTTCCGGCGATCTGGCTCCTCTTTCCCATATGGTGCTTCCTATGATTGGACTGGGTCTGGCTGAGTATCAGGGAGAGGTGCTTCCGGGAAAAGAGGCCATGGATCGGGCTGGAATTCCGGTAATTGAGCTTTCAGCCAAGGAAGGTCTGGCGCTGAATAATGGAACCCAGGCCATGACAAGCGCAGGTTCCCTGGCGCTTCACGATGCGCTGGATCTGCTGAAGGCAGCTGATATTGCCGCCGCTTTAAGCTTTGAGGCTCAGAACGGCGTGGTAGATGCTCTGGATCCGAGAGTTCATAAGGTACGCCCGCACAGTGGCCAGATGTCTACAGCCAGAAATCTTCTGGCACTGTTAGAGGGCAGCAAAAATACCACAAGACAGGGGCAGATCCGGGTGCAGGACGCCTATTCTCTGCGCTGCTGTCCGCAGATTCACGGAGCCAGCAAGGACGCTGTGAAGTATGTGAAGGATAAGGTGGACATTGAAATTAATTCTGTAACAGATAATCCGATTATTTTCAAGGACGATCATACAGGTATTTCCGGAGGAAACTTCCATGGACAGCCGATGGCTTTAAGTTTTGATTTCCTGGGTATTGCGGAGTCTGAGCTGGCCAATGTTTCTGAGCGCCGTATTGAGCGTCTGGTAAACCCGGCTTACAGTGGTCTTCCGGCGTTCCTGACGCCGAATGGAGGCGTGTGCTCCGGTTTCATGATTGTCCAGTATTCTGCAGCAGCTCTGGTATCTGAGAATAAGGTTCTGGCTCACCCGGCCAGCGTGGACAGCATTCCTTCCTCCGCAGGCCAGGAAGATCATGTCAGCATGGGAACCATTGCAGCCAGAAAGGCGGGAGAGATTGGGCGCAACGTGAGAAGGGTTCTTGCCATGGAGCTTATGGTAGCCTGCCAGGGCATTGACATGAGAGGAAATAAGGGGCTTGGAAAGGGAACCCAGGCTGCCTATGACCTGGTAAGAAAGGCAGTAGCCCGTCTGGAGGACGACAGAGAGCTCTACGACGATATTAATTACTGCGAGAAGATTATTGAGGATGGAAGCCTGATCCAGGCAGTGGAGGCTGCTTTAGGAAGAGCGATAGAAGTATAAAATCAGGAGGCAGCACCATACAAATAGAATAAAAGTCTGACTGTCAGACGCCGCAAAGTCAATCAGAGACTCTGCGGCGTCTTTTTATAACATAGGAAATTGTGTCCTGGCGCATTCTTTCGTATATCCTCAGTGCTAAGACGGACTGCCTGAGAATATACTGTACAAGCATCAGGAAGGGAGGCAAAACGGTGGGAATTGAGACTGTGGCAGCTGTAGGGATTATAGCAGTATTGACGGCGGTTCAGTTTAAAGGAAGAGGAACGGAGTTTGGCATTTACGTCATTCTGGCGGCAGGAGTTTTGATTTTTTTCTACAGCGCAGGAAAACTGAGAATCCTGTTAGAGACTGTCAGGCAGATTCAAAGCTGCATTCAGATGAATCAGGCATATCTGACGGCTCTTCTCAAGATGTCGGGCATTGCCTACATTGCGGAGCTGGCTTCCGGACTGTGCAGAGACGCTGGATATTCTGCTATGGGAACACAGATCGAAATGTTTGGAAAACTGTCGATTCTGGCAGTGAGCGCCCCTATTGTCCTGGCCCTGTTTGAGACGCTGGAATCCTTTTTAAACTGACAAAAAAGAAAAAGGAGGGAAGCCGGTTATGTCCAGGATAGTTTTGTGTTTATGCCTTGCCGCCGCTCTGCTGTGTGTCTGTCCGGAAAAGGCACTGGGAGAGGAGAGAGAGCAGCCGCCTTCTTTAGAGCTTTCTGCTCTGGATTTTTCTTCGGTAGAGGATATTCTTGAAAAGAATGGGCAGAGGGCAGAGCAGTTTTCATTTGAAGAGCTGTTAAAAGTGATTTTCAGGGGAGATATAAAAGGAGCGTGTTCCATGGCGTTTCAAGGCCTGGCCTCCAGTCTGTTTTCAGAATTGTCCGCCGGAGCCGGACAGATGGCCCAGATCTTTCTCATTGCCCTGACAGGGGCAGTTTTCACCTGCTTTGCCGATGTTTTTTCAGAAGGACAGATTTCAGAGACAGCTTTTTATGTGATCTTTCTGCTGCTGTTTTCTCTGCTGGCTTCCAGTTTTTATAAGAGTATTTCTGTAGCAGACAGAGCAGTCCAACAGGCATTTGAGCTGATGCGGGCCCTGACGCCGGGATATTTTATGACAGTGGCCTTTACAGGAGGAAGTGTAAGCGCCGGGACAGGCTGCGGCTGGATGCTCTTTTCTATTACTGCGGCTCAGTGGCTTCTCTCGCACTTGATTTTTCCAGTGTTCAGAGTTTATATTCTGCTGGTTTTGGCAGGGCATCTCACAAAGGAGGCTCTGTTTTCCAGGATGACAGGGGGCATACAGACGGCAGTGGAATGGAGCATGAAGACTCTGACTGGAGCTGTGCTTGGATTTCATCTGCTGCAGGGGATGGTACTCCCCTATGCGGACGCAGTGAAAAATGCCTCTCTGAAGAGGATGATTTCCATGATTCCAGGGCTGGGGCAGGGGGCATCAGCCGTTTCACAGATGGTGCTGGGATCTGGGATTTTAATTAAAAATACAGTGGGAGCCGGAGCGGCAATTACGCTTTTAGCCGTCACAGCTGTGCCGGTGATTAAGCTTTTTGTTCTGATGGTTCTCTATCATTTCATGGCCGCGGCAGCAGAACCTGTCTGTGATAAGCGGCTGACAGCCTGTATGGCTGACGTGGGAAAAGGACACCAGATCCTGCTGAAACTGGTATTTACTTCCCTCCTTCTTCTGATTGTTTCCATCGGGGTAGTCTGTATGGCGTCCAATACTGCATATTATGCGGCATAGAGCCGGGGCAGAAGACAGCGTCAGCGTACACTGACGCCAGGCAGAGCACAGAAAAAGAAGGGATAAATGAAAAGAGGGGGAACAGGAGATGGAACATTTCTACAGCTGGATTCGCACCATTATTTTTTACATGATTTTATGTATCCTTGTATCATATGATAAAAAATAGC
>CAUCIO010000033.1 GCA_958442925.1 uncultured Clostridium sp.
TGAATGTTACCTTTATTGATGGAAGCTCTGTGGCAGCAGCATTAAAGGGAACAGATGTGGATGCGGATCTGGCTGTGATTGCTGTGCAGCTGAAGGATATTTCGGAAGAAACCTTATCTCAGATTAAGGTGGCAACTATGGGAGATTCCGACAGCTTAAAGCTTGGAAATGGAGTGATTGCCATCGGAAATGCGTTGGGAGAAGGCCAGTCTGTTACAGTGGGCTATATCAGCGCTCTTAATAAAGAGGTAGATATTGAAGGGGTCACAAAAAATCTGATTCAGGTAGATGCGGCTATTAACCCTGGAAACAGCGGCGGCGCTCTTCTGGATATGAATGGAAATCTGATTGGAATTAACGAGGCTAAGATGGCCAGCACAGAGGTAGAGGGCGTAGGCTATGCCATTCCGATTTCCTATGCTAAGGATATTATCGATGACTTGATGACAAAGACCACAAAAGTGGCAGTGGATGAGAAGGAACAGGGTTATCTGGGAATTCAGATTCAGGATATCAACAGCCAGATGGCAAAGGCCTACGGAATGCCGGAAGGAATTTATATCTATAAAATCGTAGAGGGTCAGGCGGCAGCCGGATCTGACCTTCGGGAGAGAGACATTATCACCAAAGTAAACGGAGAAACTGTGAGAACTGCGGAAGATCTTCAGAAAATGCTGACTTATTACAAGGGAGGCGATACAGTGACTCTGACTGTTCAGTCCCTGGATAAAGGCGCTTATGCGGAAAGAGAGGTTCAGGTAACTCTGGGTTACAGAAAAGACGCTGAAAAGAATCTGCAGCCAGAACAGAAGAGGTAAGAATCCATATATTGAAGAAAAGAAATTTTCCCTGAGCAGCCGCAGGATTGCTAAGATGCTGAAAATATAGTATGATATTCTCATGCAGCTTTTGCAGAAGACAGCTGGAGAGAAAATAGCTGAAACGGCTGGGAAAGGGAGAGCAATTTGGACGATAGAGAGAAAGACAGAAACGAAGAAAAAGATAGAGTAAACGAAACGGCAGAGGAGCCGACAGTTCTGGATGTGGAGAAGGAGAACGGAGAGGGCCAGCCGTCTGATGAAAAGCCGGACAGCAAAGACGACGAGTACGAAAAGATCTGCTATGTGTGCCGCAGGCCGGAGAGCAAGGCAGGTCCTATGATTACTATGCCGGGGGGGATGAACTTCTGCCACGACTGCATGCAGAAGGCCTTTGACACAGTGACGCAGAGTGGTCTGGATCTGAGCCAGCTTCAGAACATGCCATATATGAACATGAACCTCAGTGACTTTTCCAATCTTCAGAATCTGAATACAGAGATTCCGAAGAAAAATAAGATAAAAAAGAAAAGTCAGGAGAAGGAGGCGAAAAAGGAATTTTCTATTAAGGATATTCCAGCGCCTCACATTATCAAATCAAAGCTGGATCAGTATGTGATCGGTCAGGAGCAGGCAAAAAAAGTCATCGCTGTGGCTGTATATAACCATTATAAGAGAGCGTTCTGTCAGGCGTCCAGTCAGGAAGAAACAGAGGATGAGGTTCAGATTGAAAAGTCCAATATTCTGATGATTGGCCCTACAGGAAGCGGAAAGACATACCTTGTAAAGACTCTGGCAAAGCTTTTAGACGTGCCGTTAGCCATCGCAGACGCTACAACTCTGACAGAGGCCGGATATATTGGAGATGACATTGAGAGCGTAATCTCCAAGCTTCTGGCGGCTGCTGATAACGATGTGGAGAGAGCAGAGAAGGGCATTATTTTCATCGACGAGATCGACAAGATTGCCAAGAAGAAGAATACCACCAGCCGCGACGTCAGCGGAGAGTCTGTGCAGCAGGAGCTGTTAAAGCTTCTGGAGGGAAGTCAGGTGGAGGTTCCGGTAGGATCAAACCAGAAAAACGCCCTGACACCTATGACTACGGTGGATACTAACAATATTCTCTTTATCTGCGGCGGAGCTTTCCCGGATCTGGAGAATATTATTAAGGAGAGGCTTAATAAGTCCAGTTCCATGGGCTTCGCCTCTGAACTGAAAGGAAAATACGACGAGGATCCGAAGCTTCTCAGCTACACCACTACAGAAGATCTGAGGAAATTCGGCATGATTCCGGAGCTCCTGGGACGTCTCCCTATTATGGTAACGCTGCAGGCCCTGACGAAGGAGCTGATGGTACGCATTCTCACAGAGCCGAAGAACGCGATTCTGCGTCAGTACGAGAAGCTTCTGGCCATGGATGAGGTCAAGCTTGTGTTTGAAGATGACGCCTTAGAGTGGATTGCTGAAGAGGCCCTGAAAAAAGAGACGGGAGCCAGAGCCCTGCGGGCAATTATCGAGAATTTTATGCAGGACATTATGTATGAGATTCCTAAGGATCCCAACATTGGCTCCGTGGTGATCACCAGAGCTTACCTGGAGAAAAGCGGCGGTCCCATGATTGAGATGAGGGGCTAGAGGGAATAGAAAGAATAGAAAAAATAGAAGCAGAGCAGTTTTTGCAGGATTTAGGGCAGAAGCTGCTCTGCTTTTACTTCGCAGGAAAGTTTTCCTGCATAGATAATTTCACTCCCTCAGCCGCAAAAACGCTTCGTAAAGATTCAGGGTTCCGTATCCCCACTCCCGGTTTGGGTAGGTGAAGACGGATTTTCGTTCTGCGCCCCGGATCAGGTAGGTTTTGGCTACAGAGGTATTCATATAGGAAATGTTTCCCTCGCGGAAGGCCCAGGACAGGAGATTGGCTGCCGCACCTGCTGTGTGGGCCGCCGCCACGGAGGTTCCTGTCATGGAGCGCATGGGAAATCCTGCGGCTCCCTGGATACCGGGGCCGTCCACATTAACGCCTGGAGCGGCCAGCTCAGGTTTTACGCGGCCCAGGCGTGTGTAGCCGCGGCTGGAATGGATGTAAATGCCGCCGCTTCGGTGATTGAAGGCTCCAACCGTGAGAGTCTGGGAGGCGTTTCCAGGCTCCGTCACCACTGTGTCAGGAGAGGGGCGAAGAAAGAAGGTATCGTCAGAAATAAAGCCTCTGGAGGGCAGCCACAGGTGATATTCGCCCCGCAGATAGAGAGAGTTGTAGACACGGATTCTCCAGATACCGGGGGTGGGATTTATAAAGCGCATGACAATGAGCTGGCTTCCTGTACCTGCCTCTGCCACCTGATAGTTCAGATAGATGACTGTATTTTCCAGAACAAAAGTGATGCGCTGTTCGGTGAGGGTATTGTTGGGGATGCGGCTGATCTGCTCTCCTGTAGGCGATAGGAAGCCGATGGAGAACAGCTCCGGCTCCTGGGACCAGAGTTCCATGGTAAAACCGGTTTCTCCCTCAGCTACCCGAATTTCCGCATCCTCAAATTCCTCATCCGTCCCGATGGTTCCGAAGAAATGGTGGCTGTATCCAGTTTCATTGCCAGCGGCCGTTACTGTGATAATGCCGGGAAAATTGCTGATGGTGTCCAGATACCGGGCCAGAGGGGAGGTTCCTTCATGGCTGCCCAGGTTCGTCCCCAGGGCCAGCAGAATGGTAAGAGGAAGCTTTTTAGTTCTGGCAATGGACAGCAGATATTTAATTCCCATCATAATATCATTTTCCTGGTAGGCCTCAGCAGAGTCGGGGAGCACATAGTAATCACGCAGATACTGCTTGGCTGGCTTTAATTTTACTGCGGCGATAAAGGCTTTTGGGGCAGCTCCTGTGAAAGCGTCTGCTCCTTCTGTTTCCTGTTTTCCTGCGGCGATTCCCGCCAGGAAGGTTCCATGTCCGTTTTCATCTGTGGATGGAACGATATCCAGGGGAGAATCGGAGGCCAGCGCCCGGTCGATATCCTCTTTCGTATAGGCGGTTCCGTAGAAAATATCCTCTGGAAGCTGCCCGGCTCTTTCTTCAACCTCTTCCGTTTCATTCAGCTCAATCGTCTGATCCCAGATCCCCAGAATCCTGGTGGAGCGATCCGCTCCCATAAAAACGGGATTTCGATAGTCGATTCCCGTGTCAATAATACCGATTATCGTATTTTCACCCTGTGTGTTCAGGGAGGGCTGGCTGAAGGAAGTCAGAATGCCGGAGCTTTCCATGCTGGAAGTATCTAACAGAGTGTAGAGATTTGGGATGGAGGAGTAGGAGTACCGGTTCAGAGTAATAGGAAGGGTCTCTTTCAGTGGTCTGTATATAACTGCGAACTGGCTGTTGATAAATGAAAGGCATCCCTCTTCTATGGTGGATAACAGGGACTGGGGAAAGGCAAAATAGCGTATAATAAAATCAGCGTACTCTGAAGAAGCGGAAGGATGGATGCAGGGCATGGTTTTACCTCTGAAAACAGTTGTTTTTAAACTATATGAACGAGAGGCTGAAACATGCAGGAAAAGAGGCAGATTTCCAGCCTTTACCAGAGCTCGAAACCGTGATAGGATAGGAGGCAGAGCAGATGAAATTGACAGCCAGAAAGAGAGGGGCATATATGTATTTATTGGGATCAGCTGCAGCGCTGTTTGGGCTTGATCAGTGTCTGAAGCAGCTGGTGGAACAGCAGAGTCCGGAGAAATTTCCGAGAAGCATGGATTACACAGGGGGAAAAATTAAGCTTTACAGAAATCATAACAGGGGTTTCTGCTTTGAGTTTTTAAAGCACAGGCCTGGCTTGGTAAAGCGGCTGCCTCTGTGCCTGACCAGTGCGGCAGGTGGGATTTTGTGCTTCCTTTCTGCCCAGAGCGGTTACCGGGCAGAAAAGGCGGGGTATGCCCTGGTATTCGCAGGAGGACTCAGCAACCTGTATGACAGACTGAAAAGGGGCTATGTGGTAGACTATTTCAGCATTCAGTCAGGATTTTTGAAGAAGGTGGTATTTAACCTGGGAGATTTCTTTATCCTGGCCGGAGCTGTGATCCTGGCTGTGAAAAGCCTGTTTGGCAGGGAACATGGAAAATCGTGACAGTTCAGCCAGGTAACACGATTGACAGAAAAGGCAGATTCGTGTAAAATTACCTTTAAAATAGTTCAGTCCGGCAGGAGCCGGAGCTGGCAAAAAAGAAAGTAGAGGTTGATTTTTTTGGAGTCGAGCGACGCCATACAATTGTTAATTATTCTTATTTTAGTTGCCCTTTCTGCATTTTTCTCATCGTCAGAGACGGCCCTTACCACAGTAAACAAAATCCGCATCAGAACATTAGCGGACGCCGGAGATTCGCGGGCTGCCATGGTTCTGAAGGTGACAGGTGATCCTGGTAAGATGCTGGGCGCGATTCTGATTGGAAACAACATTGTAAATATGTATGCTTCCTCCTTAACTACCCTTTTATCATCCAAGCTGTTTGGAAACGAGATGGTAGGCGCAGCTACTGGTATTATTACCTTTTTGATTCTGATTTTCGGAGAGATTACCCCGAAAACTTCAGCGACCCTGTCTTCGGAGAAGATGTCGCTGCGCTGCGCAGGCGTGATTTTTGTTTTGATGGTTTTGTTCACACCGTTTATTTTCGTGATTAACAAGCTGTCCCTTCTTGTCCTGAAACTGGTGGGCGTTGATCCCAACAAGAAGGCGGAGTCCATCACAGAGGACGAGCTGCGCACGATTGTGGAGGTAAGCCATGAAGAGGGTGTCATCGAGACAGAAGAGAAGAAGATGATTAACAATGTGTTCGATTTCGGAGATTCCGTGGCTAAGGATGTGATGGTTCCCCGGATCGATATGGCCTTTGTAGATGTGGACGCCTCCTATGAGGAAGTCATTGAGATGTTCCGCCAGGAAAAGTACACCAGATTTCCGGTGTATGAGGAAACCACAGACAATGTCATCGGCATTTTGAATATTAAAGATATCCTGCTGGCCGGAGAGAGGGAGCAGTTTTCTGTCAGAGATTATCTGAGAGCGCCTTACTACACCTATGAGTTTAAGAAGGTTTCTGAACTGATGGTGGAGATGAAAAAGGCCAATGTAAATATTATCATTGTTCTGGATGAGTACGGCGCTACCGCCGGCCTGATTACTCTGGAGGATATGCTGGAGGAGATTGTGGGAGACATCCGGGATGAGTATGATGAAGATGAGGAAAATGAGCTGGTGGAGATTGCTGACAACGAATATGTGGTAGAAGGATCCATGAAACTTGACGATTTAAACGACAGGCTGGAACTGAAGCTGGAGTCAGAGGATTACGATTCCGTGGGAGGACTTGTCATCGGTCTTTTAGATCACCTTCCGGAGGAAGGGGAGGACGTGGTGTTCGACAATGTCCGTCTGGTGGTAGACCGGGTAGAGAAGAACCGAATCGATCGGATCCATCTGTATATCCTGAATCCGATTCAGGCGGTATCTGCCAGAATGAAGGAAGAGGAAGAGCGCAGGGAAGAGAAGAAAAAGAGCGCAGAATAGAACGTAAGGGACAGACAGGTTCCGTAAAATAAAGGATACAGCAGAAAAAGGGGCGTTTTGCTTTCCAAAAAGGAGAGAGAAGCGTCCCTTTTTTACAGATCTGCTGTCTGCCTTTAGCTTACCATTCCTCCAATAGTTCCGCTTCCGGCGCACATGAGAAAAACAGTGAGAAGTTCTCTGCTTCCGCTTCCCGGTTCCCGGCTGACTGCAAAGGATACGAAAAAGAGAATCAGAAAGTAAAACACTCCTGTAAACAGCCCCCAGAGAAAACGCCGCTGGCGGGCCGCCTTTCCAGCCAGAAAACCTCCGGCCAGGCAGGAGACGATGTAAATGAGATTGATTCCAAGGCTGATCTGGCCTTCTTCCAGCTGGAACCGGTAAAGGAGAAATGCCAAAGCTGCCAGAAAAAGGGCAGTCAGCACGTAGGAGATGAGGGTTCCCCGGATGACAGCCTGTAATTTTGATGGTTTCATAATATTCCCCCCTGAATGACTGATTCTGGTTTCAATATATTCACAGGATTTGGCGAATATGCGGACAGAGCCGTGTTCTGCTTGCACTGGAGTCAAACATATGCTATAATTTGAACGAAATTATATCGAAATCTATGATAGGAGGGCATACAGAATGAAGCACGTTAAGACTTTAAACACAAACACATTAAAGAATACAATGAAAAAGGGCGGATGCGGCGAGTGCCAGACATCCTGCCAGTCCGCATGCAAGACATCCTGTACAGTAGGAAATCAGAGCTGCGAGAACAAGGACCGCTAGTTTTTCAGGCAGGACAGCTATGTTCCCTGAGCTAAGGATCCAGCAGTTATAGGCAGATGGGCTGCCCCTGCAATTATTTAATTGCAGGGGCTTTACCATTGTATAAGGAAGCCCATGGGAAGATAGACTGAGCAAACATTAGATAAGGAGTAAAACTGTGATTCACCAGTATATTAATAATGACTACTACATCGTAATGGATGTAAACAGCGGATCGGTCCATGTGGTTGATCCGATGCTTTATGATATGATTGGGCTTCTCTCTGAGAAGAGCGATAACCTGACAGAGCCGGTGACCGTTCCGGATGAGGCCAAGGAATACGTATTCGGAAAGTTAGAGGGAACCTATCCGAGACAGGACATGGAAGAAGCTTTTTCTGATATTCAGGAGCTGATCGATATGGAACAGCTCTTTACAGCAGACGTTTATAAGGACTATGTAATTGACTTTAAAAAGAGAAAGACTGTTGTGAAGGCTCTCTGTCTCCACATTGCCCACGACTGCAATCTGGCCTGCCGTTACTGCTTCGCTGAGGAGGGCGAGTACCACGGAAGAAGAGCCCTTATGACCTACGAGGTGGGAAAAAAGGCCCTGGATTTCCTGGTAGCCAACTCTGGAAACAGAATTAACCTGGAGGTGGATTTCTTCGGCGGAGAACCGCTGATGAACTGGGATGTGGTGAAGCAGCTGGTGGCCTATGGACGTTCCCTGGAGGAGCCTCATCACAAGAAATTCCGCTTTACCCTTACCACAAACGGAGTTCTGTTAAATGATGAGATTATGGAATTCTGCAATAAAGAGATGAGCAATGTGGTGCTGAGCCTGGACGGACGCCCGGAAGTCAACGACAAGATGCGTCCATTCAGAAACGGAAAGGGAAGCTATGACCTGATTGTGCCGAAGTTCCAGAAGTTTGCAAAGTCCCGTGGAGAGAAGGACTACTTTGTCCGTGGAACCTTTACCAGAAATAATCTGGATTTTGCAGATGATGTGCTTCATTTTGCAGATCTGGGCTTTGAAAAAATGTCTATTGAGCCGGTAGTGGCAGCTCCGGAGGAGCCCTATTCCATTCGGGAGGAGGATCTTCCGAAGATTATGGAAGAGTATGACAAGCTGGCTAAAGAGTACATTAAGCGCCATAAGGAAGGAAAAGGCTTTACTTTCTTCCACTTTATGCTGGATTTAAACCAGGGCCCCTGCGTGGCCAAGCGTCTGTCCGGCTGCGGTTCAGGAACAGAGTATCTGGCAGTTACTCCGTGGGGCGATTTCTATCCATGCCATCAGTTTGTGGGAATTGATAAATTCCTTCTGGGAAATGTGGATGAAGGCATTACCCATCCGGAGATCTGTAATGAATTCAAGCTCTGCAATGTCTATGCCAAGGATAAGTGCCGGGACTGCTTTGCCAGATTCTACTGCAGCGGCGGCTGCGCGGCCAACTCCTACAATTTCCATGGCTCCATTACAGATGCATATGATATTGGATGCGAGATGCAGAAAAAGCGCATTGAGTGTTCCATTATGATAAAGGCAGCGTTAGCCGATGAAAGTGAGATAAAGGAGAAGGAACATGAAGAGCAGTAAAGGAAAAGCCACGATACGCCTGGCCCTCCTTCTTGTCCTGATCGCAGTAGCCGGATTTTTCGGATACAGCTATATGGACGATATTAAGCTGGGACTTGACCTGGCCGGAGGAGTCAGCATTACGTATCAGGCAAAAGAAGAAAATCCATCTGCTGAGGACATGAGCGATACGATTTATAAGCTCCAGCAGAGAGTAGAGGGCTACAGTACAGAAGCGGAGGTCTACCAGGAGGGGGACAACCGCATTAACATTGACATTCCGGGCGAATCGGATGCCAATGAGATTCTGACAGAGCTTGGAAAGCCGGGCTCCCTGGTATTTATGGACTCCCAGGGAAATACCATCCTGACAGGCGATCAGGTAGCTTCCGCCCAGGGCGGAATGGTGGACGGCAATACAGGAAAGGAGTACGTAGTCTCCCTGACCTTTACAGAGGAGGGAACCAAGGCCTTTGCAGACGCTACCACCAATAATGTAGGAAATCCGATTTATATTGTGTACGACAATGAGATCGTATCTGCTCCGGTGGTAAGAGAAGCCATCACAGGAGGACAGTGTACTATTGACGGAATGTCAGACTTCGAGGAGGCAGAGAACCTGGCTGCTACCATCCGAATCGGTTCTCTTTCCCTGGAGCTGGAAGAACTGCGCTCCAATGTGGTAGGAGCCAAGCTGGGCCAGCAGGCCATTACAACCAGCTTAAAGGCAGGAGCTGTGGGCTTTGCCATTGTAGCAGTATTTATGATTGCCGTTTACCTGATCCCAGGTCTTGCGGCAGTGCTGGCTTTAAGCCTTTACGTGGGACTGATTCTGATTCTCTTAGTATCCTTTGAGGTGACTCTGACGCTTCCTGGAGTAGCAGGCATTATCCTGTCCATCGGTATGGCAGTAGATGCCAACGTCATTATCTTCACCCGTATCAAGGAGGAGATCGGAGCTGGAAAAGCTGTAAAGACAGCCATTGACAATGGTTTCCAGAAAGCTCTTTCCGCCATTGTGGACGGAAACGTGACCACCTTAATTGCAGCGGCAGTTCTGTTCTGGAGAGGATCCGGCACAGTGAAGGGCTTTGCTTCCACTCTGGCTATCGGTATCGTGCTCTCTATGGTTACAGCTCTGTTTGTGACAAGATTTGCCTTAAATGCCCTGTATTCTCTGGGCATTGAGAATCCAAAGTTCTATGGAATTAAGAAGGAGACAGCTCCAAAGCCATTCTTAAAGTACAGAAAGCTCTGCTTTGTGCTTTCAGCTGCAGCAGTGGCATCTGGTTTTGTATTTATGGGAATGAACCGTTCCTCTACAGGCCAGATTTTAAATTACAGCATGGAGTTTAAGGGAGGCACTTCCACGAATGTAACCTTTAACGAGGAGATGAGTCAGGAGCGCATTGAGTCTGAGGTAGTTCCGTTAGTGGAGGAGATTACAAAGGATGCTGACGTTCAGACTCAGCGTGTAACAGGCACAAACGAAGTGATCATTAAGACGAGAACCCTGAATGTGGAGGAACGTCAGGCCTTTGAGAAGGCCATGCAGGAGAATTTCGGCGTGGAGGAAGGAAAAATTGCGGCAGAGAGCATTTCCGGAGCAGTCAGCCAGGAGATGAAGAGGGATGCCATGGCAGCCGTTATTATTGCCACCATCGGCATGCTGCTCTATATCTGGCTGAGATTTAAAAATATCAGGTTTGCAGGAAGCTCCGTGCTGGCTCTGATTCACGATGTACTGGTAGTGCTTGCCTGCTATGCAGCCTTTAAGTGGTCCGTGGGCTCTACCTTCATTGCCTGCATGCTTACGATTGTAGGATACTCTATCAACGCTACCATTGTTATCTTTGACCGTATCAGAGAGAATCTGAAGGAGAGACGCCGTGATCAGAGCCTGGAGGAGGTTGTGAACCTGAGTATTACCCAGACCTTCACACGAAGCATTAATACGTCCCTGACCACCTTTATCATGGTTTTAGTGCTTTACATTATGGGAGTTTCCTCTATCCGCGAGTTTGCCCTTCCGTTAATGGTAGGTATTGTGTGCGGAACTTACTCCTCCGTCTGCCTGACAGGCGCGATGTGGTATGAGATGAGCCGCAGAAAGGAAAAGAATGGAATATAAGATTCTGGCCAAGGACGGACGTGCCAAACGAGCTGAGATGAAGACGGTTCATGGCACGATCCAGACGCCCGTTTTTATGAATGTGGGAACCGTGGCAGCCATTAAGGGAGCCGTTTCCACTGATGATTTAAAGACCATAGGAACCCAGGTGGAGCTTTCCAATACGTATCATCTCCATGTGAGAACCGGGGACAGGCTGATTAAGCAGTTTGGCGGACTTCACAAATTTATGCACTGGGATCGGCCGATTCTGACCGATTCCGGCGGCTTTCAGGTTTTCTCCCTGTCGGGCCTCAGAAAAATCAAGGAAGAGGGCGTGTATTTTAACTCCCACATCGACGGCAGGAAAATTTTTATGGGGCCGGAGGAGAGCATGCAGATTCAGTCCAATCTGGGCTCTACCATCGCTATGGCTTTTGACGAGTGCCCGCCCAGCAAGGCCAGCCGTGAGTACGTTCAGAACTCAGTAGAGCGCACCACCAGATGGCTGAAGCGCTGTAAGGCTGAGATGGAGCGGTTAAACAGCCTGCCTGATACAGTCAACAAAGAGCAGCTCCTCTTTGGAATCAACCAGGGAGCTGTCTATGAGGACATCAGAATCGCCCATGCAGAGGAGATCAGCAGGCTGGATTTAGACGGCTATGCAGTAGGCGGTCTGGCGGTAGGAGAGAGTCACGAGGAGATGTACCGGATTCTCGACGAGGTAGTTCCCCATCTGCCGGAGGAAAAGCCTACGTACCTGATGGGAGTGGGAACACCGGCCAATATCCTGGAGGCGGTAGACAGAGGCGTGGATTTCTTTGACTGCGTCTATCCGTCCAGAAACGGACGCCACGGCCATGTATACACCAATCACGGCAAGCTGAATATGTTCAACGCCAAGTACGAGCTGGATCCGAGGCCGATTGAGGAGGGCTGCCAGTGCCCGGCCTGCCGTTCCTACAGCAGAGCCTATATCCGCCATCTGATGAAGGCGAAAGAAATGCTCGGTATGAGATTATGCGTCTTGCATAATTTGTATTTTTATAATAAAATGATGGAAGAGATTCGCGACGCAATCGAACATCACCGCTACGCGGAGTACAAGGCTGAGAAGCTGGCCCGCATGGCGGAGGGAGAAAAAAATTAAGATTTCGCGGCGAGGCGCCGAATCTGGATGAAGGAGGAAATAACACATGAACGCAATGGGATGGATAGTGTACTTTGTATTCCTGATTGGACTTATGTACTTTATCGCTATCAGACCTCAGAAGAAAGAGAAAAAGAGAATGCAGGAGCTTTTAGCCAGCGTGGCTATCGGCGACAGCGTTTTAACATCCAGCGGAATGTATGGTGTTATCATTGATATGACAGATGACACTGTAATCGTTGAGTTCGGCAGCAACAAGAACTGCCGTATTCCGATGCGTAAGGATGCCATTGTTCAGGTTGAGAAGCCGGAACTGTAGTGTTTGACAGATGAAGAGAGCCTGTTCCAGAATGAAGATTCTGGAGCAGGCTCTTTTTATGGTGATATGACAGTGTGTTTTATAGAAACATATATAATTGTCGACAATTATATATAATAAGCAAGACAAATATTTAACTAATGTTGACAATAAAAAATATAAGAATTATAATATTATCCATAAAAGGATATGAAAGAAGGGATGCAGATGGCAGCTATCGATAGCGTAACCAGGACAATAACAGTTGCAAATGTTATTGAGAATTTGAGAGACAGGATTATTTTAGGAGAATATCCAGATGGAGTCATGCTGACAGAGCTGGCTTTAGCAGGGGAGTATGGAACGTCCAGAGGAACGGTTCGCACAGCCATGCAGATGTTGGAAAGCGAAGGCTTGATTGAAACTCTGGCAAATGGAAGAAAACGGGTATGCGGCATTACGAAGCAGTTTGTTCACGATCTGTACGAGACACGGGCGCTGCTGGAATGCCAGGCAGTCCGTACAATTCTTCAAAAGGACTATGTAAATTTTGGTCCCCTTTATGAGGCGGTAGATGTATTCCAAAAGCTGTCGCAGGAACAGCCAGATGTGATGAAAGAGGAACGCTTCAATGCAAATGATCGATTTCACAAAACGCTTCTTATTATGTCAGATAACAAGCCGCTTCTGCGGTGTTGGAATACCATTGAGCCTACGATACAGGCGTTGGCCAAGTTCAATTCTAATACTTTGGATCCGAAGACACATTCTGTAGATTATGTAAAGTCTCATTCTAGGCTTTTAGAACTTTTGGTGACAAAGGACAGTGAGATTGAGACAGAGCTGAGAATGCATATTGATTTGGCGAAAAGAGATTCACTGAACGGCCTTCGGATTAATCAGTGTATCTGACTTCAGATAAGGGAGAAGGGAGATTTTTATGAAAGTGCTTAGATGGCTGGATCGGCATTTTGAGGAAACAATTATGCTGATACTTCTGGCCATGATAGTGGTGGTAATGGGGATTCAGGTAGTCATGAGATATGGCCTGAAAAGTTCTCTGGTATGGGCGGAAGAACTGTCCAGATATTTTTTTATCTGGTTTGTATTTATGGGAATCAGCTATGGGGTGAGACAGAATATTCATATTAAAGTAGACATTATTGAAACTGTATTTCCCAGAACGAAGCGCATATTGGGAGTGTTGCAGGATATAGCGTTTTTAGCATTCAGCGTTTATATGATACAGCCAGGATTCAAGGCTATGGGGATGCTGATTGCATCCGGTCAGAAAAGTCCGGCTATGGGTGTGCCTATGTATCTGGTTTATATTTCGCTGATGGGCGGCTTTCTGCTCACTATCGTGCGCATGATTCAAAAATATGTGCTGCTTCTGGCAGGAAAGGGGGATAAGAAGGAATGAACATAGGAATTGTGCTGGCGGCATTTTTTGTGACAATTTTTCTTGGAATTCCCATTGGTGTGTCAGTAGGACTTACAAGTTTGACTGCATCGTGGGCCAATCCCACTCTTCCCGCGACAGCGGACTTTATTTTCCGAAATATGGTAACTGCGCTTGATACATATGCTCTTTTGGCAGTGCCGTTGTTTATTTTGTCAGGCGTTATTATGGCCCAGGGAGGCATTTCTAAAAAACTGTTTGATTTTTTTGCATATTTTGTAGGAAACAGGACAGCCGGTCTGCCGATTGCAGTTATCGTTACCTGTTTGTTTTATGGGGCTATTTCCGGTTCTGGTCCAGCTACAGTAGCAGCTGTAGGAGCCATGTCTATTCCGCTTCTGGTGCGGCTGGGATATGAACGTGAATTTGTGACTGCCATGGTGGCTGTGTCAGGAGGACTGGGAGTTATTATTCCTCCCAGTATTCCTTTTATTATGTATGGTTTGTCATCCGGAGAATCGGTGGGAAAACTGTTTATTGCGGGAATTCTTCCTGGAATTTTGATAGGTCTGTTTTTAATGCTTTATGCATATGGCTATTGCCGGATTAAGGGGGAGGATAAGGAGAAGCTGAAGGCGAATTACGAGTCTATCAGAAAACAGGGATTTTTCCGCACCTTCCGCGATAGTTTTTGGGCGCTTCTGACTCCGGTTATCATTTTGGGAGGAATTTATGGAGGAATTGTAACTCCTACAGAAGCTGCAGATATTTCAGTTATCTACGCGCTTGTGGTGAGCATTTTCATCTACAAAACCTTCAAAATTTCAGATATTCCAGGAGCGTTAAAAGAAGCGGCTAAGACGGCGGCGCCTGTTCTGTTAGTCGTATCGACTGCCACTGTATTTGGCCGGGTGCTTACAATGATGCAGGCTCCTCAAATGATAGCCAGTGTGATGACGGCCAGCTTTACCTCTAAGATTGAGGTGCTGCTGATAATCAATGTATTTCTTTTATTTGTAGGGATGATTATGGATACAACTCCGGCGATTCTGATTTTGACGCCGATTTTCCTGCCGATTGTAACGCAGCTTGGAATTTCGCCAATTCATTTTGGAGTCATTATGGTAGTAAATCTGGCTGTTGGATTTGTAACTCCTCCTATTGGAGTGAATCTGTTTGTGGCCAGTTCTCTTACAAAAATACCAGTCATTCAGATTGCTAAGAAAGCAGTGCCGTTTATTCTCGTTTTTTTAGCAGCCCTTTTGCTCATTACGTTTGTAGAGCCAATCAGTCTTCTTTTGGTATAAGAAGAAATGGAAAATACAAGGAGGTATAGTAGTGAAAAAATTTGTAATGCTGGATGCGCACACGCTTCCTGAAGCAGATTATCATCAGGAAAGAGAGATCCTTGCAGAAGCCGGGTACGAATGTGTGATCGCTCAATGTAAAACTATGGACGAAGTTGTAGACTGCTGTTCGGATGCGGATGTGATCGGAGATGTGTATTTCAAGATTGACGATATGCTGCTGTCAAAGTTGCCGAAGCTTCAGGCTGTCATCCGCTATGGCATCGGTTACGATGTAGTGGACATCGAGGCGGCTGGAAGGAGGGGAGTGGCAGTCTGCAACCTGCCGACCTACTGTGTGGAAGATGTGGCTTCGCACGCTTTGGGCTTAATTCTGGATCTGCGCCGAAAACTGACTTTATATGACCGAAGACTTCATGAGGGCCAGTGGGATCCTGGATACGGCTATGAAATGCACCGATTTTCATCTACAGTTCTGGGACTTATGGGATTTGGAAGGACGGCCAGAATTCTGGCCGGCTTTGCAAAAGGACTGGGAATGAAAGTTTTGGCCAGCGATCCCTATCTGCCAGCAGAAGTTTTTAGAGAGCATGGAGTGGAACAGGTGTCCTACGAGGAAATTTACAGCCAGGCAGATATCATTTCTCTCCATGTGCCAGCTACAGAGGAGACGAAGCACTTAATCTGTCAGGAGACGATTGGAAAAATGAAGGACGGAGTGATGATTGTCAATACCTCCAGAGGCAGTATTGTCAATTTGCAGGATTTGATGGACGCTTTGGATTCGGATAAAGTGGCGGCAGTCGGTCTGGACGTTATGGAAGGAGAACCGATTTCTGATAAGAATGCCAGGCTGTTTCAGTTTGAGCAGGCGGTTGTAACGCCGCATGTAGCCTACAGCTCTGCCGAGGCATCAGACGAGCAGCATACTCAGGCTGCTCAGACAGCGGTTCGCCTTCTGAGAGGGGAGCGGCCGGAAAACATTGTAAACAGAAGACAGCTGGGATTATAAGAAATAGAAAATAGCAGAATTATATAGGAAAAGCAGGAGAAGGGGAGGAATTACAATGAAAAAAACAGTGATTTCCATACTTATGGCGGGAATATTAGCGGCAAATCTGGCAGGATGTTCAGGAGGAACAGATAACTCTAAAAACGCGGAGAACTCATCGGGTGAAAACTATACCATTACTTTAACACATGCCGTAGCGGAGGATACCTCCCAGCAGGCAGGCTGTCTTGCTTTTAAGGAGTATGTGGAGGAGAACTCGGAAGGAAAAATTACTGTGAATATTTATCCCAATTCCCAGATGGGAGGAGACAGAGAACAGATAGAGGGAGTACAGGAGGGAAGCATTACTATGATGACCTGCGGAAGCGCAGCTCAGGCTAATTTTGTAAACAGCGCCATTGTCTTTGATGGTCCGTTTGCTTTCCAGACAGAGGAGCAGATGGAAAAGGTATTTGCTGATCAGGAATTTATCGACGCTCTGTCAGCAGAATATGACAAGGCTGGCTTCCATATGATGGGACTTTCGTCATTAGGCTTCCGTGTTACCACAGCTAATAAGGAAATCCGTGTGCCGGAGGATGTAAAGGGGCTTACTATCCGGACTATGGAGAATAAATATCACATGTCCCTCTGGAAAAACCTGGGGGCTAATCCAACTCCTCTGGCTTTCAATGAGCTTTACACAGCTCTTCAGCAGGGAACGGTAGAAGCTCAGGAGAATCCTTTAGAGCTGGTCTATGCTCAGAAATTTTATGAGCAGCAGAAATATGTGATTGAGACGCGGCATCTGCCTCAGAATCTTGTATGGATCATGAACAAGAACTACTATGACAGCCTGCCGGATGATTTGAAAGCAGTAGTTGACGAGGGCGCGAAAAAAGCGGTAGAAGGATCTGTTTCTTACTATAAAGAGAATAACGCAGAGCTGGAGAAGAAAGTAACAG
>CAUCIO010000034.1 GCA_958442925.1 uncultured Clostridium sp.
TAACAGCAACTCATTTATCTTATCATAACTCGTTGTGTTTGTCAACAACTTTTTTCATTTATTTTTTGAAGTCCTTTCGAACTTCCGTGCCGCTCTCAGCGACGCGTATTATAATATCACAGGTTTTCGACACCGTCAAGCACTTTTTTAAGTTTTTTTCGATTTTTTGTACTTTTTTGTTTTCCACGTTTTTCCCAGGGATTGAAGCATCTTTTCTTCTATATAGAAGCAGCACATCCAGCCTTGTCCCTATGCATACTCTCATTCAGCTTTACCATATGAATGTGATCTTCCCAAACCCCATTGATATTGAGATAATACTTAGAAAGCCCCTCATTTAAGAAACCATTCTTCTCCAGCACTCTTAAGGACGCTTTATTTCCCGGCATTACATTCGCCTCCAGACGATGCAGGCCAAGTACACTGAAGGCATAGGCAGTTACCATATCTACCGCCATTGTCATATATCCCTGGTTCAAATACTCTTGATCCAGCTTATAGCCTAAAAAAGCAGAACAGAAGGCGCCGTATATTACATTATTCAGCGCCGCAATCCCTATTATTTTCTCTGGCTCTGCTGCCAGCCTGATATAAAAACGAAATGACAGCTTGGCTCTCCAGCTGCGGATCTCATTTCCCAGAATTTCCCGCTGACGCTTCGGAGTAAAAAAGGATTCCTCACGTTTTGGCTCATACGCCTTTAAAAACTCTCTGTTTCTGCAGTAATAATCTGCCGCCTGCTCTGCAAAGGACAAAGACGGCGGCACCAGCTGTATCCATTCATTCTGAAGCATACAATGATTCCTCCAAAGCAAAAAGCCGGAATCCCTTGTAAAACAAAGATTCCGGCAAAAATAAAAAAGAGCGCGAGACGGGATTCGAACCCGCGACCCTCGCCTTGGCAAGGCGATACTCCACCACTGAGCCACTCGCGCATATTTATCAGATAAACTGATATCCTATTTAATTACTGACGTGTTATATTATAACATATCCCACTCTGCTTTGCAAGAAATTTCTTGCAAAAGCGGGTGATGGGAATCGAACCCACGTATCCAGCTTGGAAGGCTGGTGTTCTACCATTGAACTACACCCGCATGTGAATTATAAAATTCAAATGCCCAGAACCGGAATCGAACCAGTGACACGAGGATTTTCAGTCCTCTGCTCTACCAACTGAGCTATCTGGGCATCGTGCTGAAGATTTCTCTCCCGTGACGACAGGGATTATTCTACCGGATATTTTCTGAATTGTCAAGTCTTTTCCAAACTTTTTTTAAAACATATTTTTCGCAGAGCATTCCGGAACAATCCCGGCAGGAGCATACTGAATATTGCGCCAAAGAGAGGAGCCGGTTCAGCGCTTTCACTTGCTGCCAAAGCCTGAACCCTGCCCTCCCCCTTTTGCAATGCAGAGCGCTGTTTTCTATTTCTCTGCACCAGTTTTCTATCTGCTCTCCCCCATCAGATCAGACAGGCGGGCAAACTGCTCCAGTGTGAGAGCTTCTCCTCTGACTGCTGCCGGAACTCCCAGCTGCTCAATGGCCGCTGCAATCTGCTCTTTTCCAAACGACAGCTCAGGAGAATTGTTCAGGCCGTTTAAGAGTGTTTTTCTTCTCTGATTGAAGGAAGCGCGGATCAGCTTAAACATCAGTTCTCTGTCCTTCACCTCTACCGGCGGCGTCTGATGTCTGGTCAGGCGGATCACCGCGGAACCTACGTTAGGCCGCGGAATGAAGCAGTTCGGAGGCACGTTGGCTACAATATACGGCTCTGCATAATACTGAACTGCCAGGGAAAGAGCGCCGTAATCCTTAGAGCCCGGCCCTACCTGCATTCGATCCGCTACCTCCTTCTGAACCATAACCGTAATATTGTCAATGGGGACTCCGCTTTCAAACAAGCCCATAATAATCGGCGTAGTAATGTAGTAGGGCAGGTTAGCCACCACCTTAATGGGTTTTCCTGCGTTATATTCCTCCGCCAGTTTTTTTATGTCAACTTTCAGAATATCCTCATTAATAACCGTAACATTGTCATAGTCTGATAATGTTTCCTTTAAAATCGGTATTAAATTCGTATCGATCTCTACAGCTGTCACCTGTCTGGCCCGCTCTGCCAGATACTGGGTCATGGTTCCGATTCCAGGACCGATTTCCAGTACCATATCGTCAGCTGTCACCCCTGCTGCTGCAATAATCTTGTCCAGCACATGGGCGTCAATCAAAAAGTTCTGTCCGAACTTTTTCTGGAACGCAAATCCATGCTTCTGAATCACCTGAATGGTATTCTGGGGATTGCTCAGCTTCCCCGTGCTTCTGTTTTCTATTTCTTTGACGTCAGTTTCTCTTCGCTCCATCTGCCACTCCACTCTTCTCAGCCGGACAGCATTCCTTCCTGCTTATCCGGCTGTTGTCTGACTGCTTCTATTTTCCTGCGTAATGTTACATTCTGTAGAGACGTCTTGCGTTCTTTTCTGTAGCCGCAATTACCTCTTCCAGAGACATGCCCTTAATTTCTGCCATCATCTTTGCCACATAAATCAGGTTCGCAGAAGTATTGCGTTTCCCCCGATTTGGCTCTGGAGCCATATACGGGCTGTCTGTTTCCAGAACCAGATGATCCATCGGAACATATTTTACTACTTCCCGGAGAGTCTTTGAATTATTAAAGGTTAAAACGCCGCCGACTCCCAGGAAAAATCCCATATCCAGATATTCCCTTGCCATTTCTTTTCCATAAGAGAAGCAGTGAATAACTCCGCCCAGCTCTTCTGCTTTGGCTGCCTTCATGATTTCCAGCGTATCCTGAGCTGCCTCCCTGCTGTGAATAACCACTGGCAGCTTTACCTCTCTGGCAAGATCCAGCTGGCGCTCAAACCACTTTTTCTGAATCTCGTGGGGCGGCTCTTTATAGTAGTAATCAAGGCCAATTTCTCCCACTGCCACCATTTTAGGCTCCTTTATAATCTCTCTCAGTCTCTGGAATTTCTCCTCATCCAGTTCATCTGTCCAGCTGGGATGAACACCAGCTGTACCATAGATAAACGGATAATTTCTGGTCAGCTCAAGGGTTGTCTCAGAACTGTCCATGCTGGCTCCTATATTGACAACGGTTTCCACTCCTGCAGCTGCAAGACTTTTAATTACCGCCTCTCTGTCTTCATTGAATGCCTCGTCATCGTAGTGTGCATGTGTTTCAAATATCAATTCTTTTTCCTCTTTTCTTTTCATTTTTCATCAGTTTCAGTAAATGACGCCGTTCCATTTTCAGAGAAGCATATTTTGTGATTCTTCCCATGTAAATACTGTCATAGACGCCTCCTATCACCCCTGCAAGGGGAATGCCTTGCAGGAATTTCAGATACAGAAGTTCTCTGGACAGGGCTTTGGACGCTCTCCGGACTGCTTCCGGAGATGGCTTCTGCCTGGCAGGCATCTCTTTTTCTGGTGTCTGAGCCTTTTCAGCATCCTTTGCCGCCAGCGCGTATAATTTTCTGTTTAAGGCCGCATCACGGCTGAAAAAATCCTCTCCCTGATACAGGGAAAGTTCTATCATTTCCAGGAGAAGTTCCTGTTCTCCGGACTTCCTGTAATCAATTCCATAGGAAAGACAGAGTGTATAAAGGCTCCGAAGCAGAGAGGCGAGAAACAACGGGATATCCGGAAGGCCAATCCCTAAAAGTCCCAGACCTGCGCCCTGAACTCCTGCTGCCGCCGTGGCAAGCTCCGCCTGCTTTCTGGCGCTTTTAGTATGTTCTCTGATGTGCTTTCTGGTAGGCATAAGCCGTTCCTGATAGGTTCTCACCTTATGTTCTGCCTCCAGCCTCTCCCTGGAATAGGTTTTCTCTATCAGCCCTGTCCCTTCCTGAAGCGTCACCTGAAATGCTTTACAAAACGCCTCCTCCAGCTTTGAGGACAGGCCGTCTGGAACCAGGGAAGCAAGACGCTTTTCCCAGAATGACTCTCTGGGGCTTCCGTATCTTCCCAGTTTCTTTTTCTCACGTTTTAAGAATGCCTCCCATTCTTTCTGAACCGGCGTCTTCTTGTCAAACATCCTGTTTATCTTCTTTCTCCTGCCCTAAAGCAGGCCCCTGAGGTTCATCGGGATCCTGGGTTTCCTCCGGCGCCTGGGTCTCTAATCCCGGCCCCAGAGGCTCGTTCAGCCTGTCATCCACTGCCGGACCGGCTTCCACGCCTCCAAGCATAGGCTGAAAACCGCCTGACATTATGATTCCTGTCACAGCTATGGATACTGCCGTCATGACTGCCGCTCTCTGCCACATTTTCATAATGCTCCCTCCTTTTCTCACTGGGTGCCCTCTGCTCTGACAATATTATATCATATTGCTGTGGTTTTTGAAAAGCATTGGAAAAAGGGACACCGCAAAGTTTCTGCGGCATCCCCTCTTCTGTGCTTAATATACTATTTAGCCGATCTCAGCGCCTGCCGGAACGTCCTTCTCCGGCTGCATGAGGACTACATTACCCTCTGCATCCTCTGCGCAGAGAATC
This sequence comes from uncultured Clostridium sp., assembly GCA_958442925.1. Classification (GTDB taxonomy): domain Bacteria; phylum Bacillota; class Clostridia; order Lachnospirales; family Lachnospiraceae; genus Otoolea. Next base: position 4,515 of record CAUCIO010000034.1, read on the forward strand.
ATGCCCTCTGAAATCATTCCAGCCAGTTTGGCAGGTTTTAAGTTAGTCACAACCATAACCTTCTTTCCTACCATCTCTTCTGGCGTATACCAGGCTTTGATGCCGCTTAAAATCTGGCGCACCTGGCTTCCGATCTTCACCTGGGAGCAGAGAAGCTTTTTAGACTTCTTCACTTCCTCACAGGCAATGATCTCGCCTACCTGGAACTGCAGCTTGGCAAAATCATCATAAGTAATCTCCGGCTTCGCCTCAATATCAATTCCCGGCTCCTCCGGCTTTTCCTCTGCAGCGCCTGCTGCAGCTGCCTCAGCCTTTTTCATCTCCTCTACCTTCTCAAGCACTTCCTTGATATCCATGCGGGCGAAAAGGATCTCCGGCTTCTCTGTCACCTTATTTCCAGACGGGTACAGGCCGAATTCTGTCATCTGATCCAGGCTTCTCTTCTCTGTGTTTAACTGCTTTAAGATCTTTTCAGAGGTCTCAGGCATAAAGGACGCTAACAGAGATGCGCCAATAGTGATCGCCTCTGTCAGGTTATAGAGAACCTCTGACAGACGTGCCTTCTTCTCCTCATCCTTGGCCAGAGTCCAGGGAGTGGTCTCGTCGATATACTTGTTGCTTCTTCTGAAAATGCCAAAGATCTCTGTAATGGCATCTGCCACACGAAGCTTCTCCATCTTGGCGTCGGCCTTCTTCACTGCCTCCAGAACCACTGCCTTTAAGTCTGCATCCACGTCTTCTGTCACTCCGGTTTTCTCTACCACGCCGCCGAAGTATTTATTAGTCATGGAAACGGTACGGTTTACCAGATTTCCGAGAATATTGGCTAAATCAGAGTTCATACGCTCTACCATTAACTCCCATGTGATCACGCCGTCATTGTCAAACGGCATCTCGTGGAGCACAAAGTAGCGGACTGCGTCCACACCGAAAAAGTCTACCAGGGTATCGGCATAGAGCACGTTTCCTTTGGACTTGCTCATCTTGCCGTCTCCCTGCAGCAGCCACGGATGGCCGAATACCTGCTTCGGAAGGGGAAGATCCAGTGCCATCAGGAAAATAGGCCAGTAAATCGTATGGAAGCGGATAATATCCTTTCCAATCAGGTGTAAATCTGCCGGCCAGTATTTGTCAAACAGCTCTCCGCTCTGGCCGCCGCAGTCATAGCCCAGCCCTGTAATATAGTTGGTCAGGGCATCCAGCCATACATAGGTTACATGCTTCGGATCAAAGGAAACAGGAATTCCCCACTTAAAGGAGGTTCTGGATACGCACAGATCCTGAAGTCCCGGAAGCAGGAAGTTGTTCATCATCTCATTTTTTCTGGAAACCGGCTGAATAAACTCCGGATGCTCATTGATATAGTCAATGAGTCTCTGAGCATATTTGCTCATACGGAAGAAGTAAGCCTCCTCCTTAGCTGGCTGAACCGGGCGGCCGCAGTCAGGGCATTTTCCATCTACCAGCTGGGACTCTGTAAAGAAAGACTCGCAGGGAGTGCAGTACATTCCCTCATAGTGGCCCTTGTAAATATCTCCCTGGTCGTAGAGCTTCTTGAAAATCTTCTGAACCTGAGCCTCGTGGTCTGCGTCTGTCGTGCGAATGAACTTATCATAAGATGTATTCATCAGATCCCAGATAGTCTTGATCTCTCCTGCTACCTTGTCTACAAACTCCTGCGGTGTTACACCGGCCTCCTCTGCTTTTAACTCGATCTTCTGGCCATGCTCGTCTGTTCCTGTCTGGAAGCGCACGTCATAGCCCTGTTCCCTCTTATATCTTGCAATGCTGTCTGCCAGCACAATCTCATAGGTATTGCCGATATGCGGCTTGCCTGATGTGTAGGCAATCGCCGTGGTAATATAATACGGCTTTTTACAATTCTGACACATGTGTTTCTCCTCCTTAGATTGTGAAAAATAAAAACGCCTTTAATTTTATCCATGCATCGATCATGCCCTGAATGAAATTAAAGACGAGTTCTCTCCCGTGATACCACTTTAATTCACAGTCCGCCTCACAGCGGTCTGCCTCTGGGACTGCGGGGAACGTGTCTTTCATTCCATACAGTCTGACGCTGTAACGGGCGTCCCCCGTCGCTGCCTTTCCAGTCTGCGCAAAAACGCTGTCTGCATACTTCTAATCAGATACAGGCTGGTTCGCCAGCAAGGCTCCGGGGCCATCTTCAACAGCTTTCAGACTGTCCTTTCCCACCGCGCGGACTCTCTGTATGCCCTATCCTCTGCTTACTCTTCCCTTCAATGCCTTTGGCCTTATGTTAAATCGGTATAGGTTAAGTCTAGCGGGTCGGGCTGTGTTTGTCAAGGAGAGATTGGAAAAGCTCCTGGCAGGAAACCCGTATATTCATTAGTTGTAATTGGCTATAATATAAATTATAATGAAACAAAATGGAGGTATAAGAACATGAAAGCGAAACGACAATATGGCTGCTTCCTGCTGGCTGTGCTTCTTTCTGTTATCCTCAGCGCCTGCTCCCGTCCTCCGGCCGGAGTAACGGATGAAACCGGGGTATCCCAGACAGCCTCGGAAACTGTACAGGAAACAGAAGTGTCTCAGGAAGGAGACTCAGCCGGCCATTCCTCTGAAAAGTCTGTCCAGGCGGCTTTTGATGAATTTACAAAGCAGGTGTTTAAAGATGAGCTGGAGGGATCCGGCCTGACGCTTCACTATATGTTAAAGGAGCCGGAAAACTACGGTATTTCCACTGCGAATCCAAAGCTTGGAGACTGCTCTCTGGAACATCTGGAACAGGTTTCCTCTGAGCTTAAGGAGCTGTCAGAAAAGCTGCATACCTTTGATCCTGCTCTGCTGACTGCGGATCAGCTGTTTACTTACCGCGCTCTTGACGATTACCTGGAAACAGAACAGATGGCCGAGGGGCTGGAACTGTACTCCCGTCCTGTATCCACCACCATTGGAACCCAGGCTCAGCTTCCTATCCTTTTTGCAGAATATGCCTTTTATGACAGACAGGATGTGGAAAATTATCTGACGCTTATGTCCCAGATTGACGCCTACTATAAGAGCATTGCAGACTTTGAAAAGCTCCGGGCCGATGCCGGGCTGGCTCCCTGTGATCTGGTTCTTAATCAGATCATCCAGTCCTGTAAGGATTACATGATCCGGCCTGAAAACAGCTTTTTAAATGAAACCTTTAACAGCAAGCTGGACAGCATTGAAGGGCTGACCCAGGAGGAAAAGGCAGAATACAAAAAACGCCATCTGGAGGTTATGAAGGAACACTTTATTCCTGCCTACCAGATGCTTGCCGGAGAGCTTGAGAAGCTGAAAGGGCGCGGTTCTAATGTCATGGGACTGTGCGGGTACCCAGATGGAAAGCGTTATTATGAATATCTTACAGCCTCCTCCACTGGCACAGGCTATACGGTTTCAGAGCTGAAACAGCAGGTTCAGGTACATATGAGCGAGGATCTGGCTCAGGTGACTCTTCTGTTGCAGAACCATCCGGAGCTGTCTGAGGCATCTGCCAGCTATTCCTTCGCCCAGACAGAGCCTGCTGCCATTTTAGATGCTCTGAAAACGCAGGCTGAAAAGGATTTCCCGGCTCTTCCGGAAGCAGACTACACGGTTCACCAGGTTCCCAAGACACTGGAAGCCTCTTTAAGCCCGGCCTTTTACCTGACTGCCCCCATTGACTGCTGGCAGCACAATGTCATCTACATTAACGGAGGCTCCGATCAGACCTCTGCCGGAGCTTTATACACGACTCTGGCCCATGAAGGCTATCCAGGCCATCTCTACCAGACTGTCTATGCAAATCAGCACGTATCTGATCCACTTCTGCGGCTGCTGGCCTGCGGAGGATACACAGAAGGCTGGGGAACTTATGCAGAACTTTACTCCTACCGCTTTGACAACGGCCTTTCCCCGGAGCTTTCCGAACTTTTAGCCCACAACCAGGCTGCCACCCTGGGACTTTACGCGCTGCTTGACATCAATATTAATTACGAGGGCTGGAGTCAGGAGAGAACTGCCAAGTTTCTGGAGGAGCTTTATGGTATCACTGACCCCCAGGTGACAGAAGAAATCTACTATGCTGTTGCCGACAATCCAGCCAATTATCTTCAGTATTACACTGGGTATATGGAAATCGTCAAAATGCGGGAAACTGCCATGGAAACCCTGGGCAGCCGATACGATCCGGTTCTCTTCCACAAGTTTATTCTGGATATGGACGGAGCTTCCTTCCGCGTTATAGAACCCTACTTTAAAACATGGCTGCTCACCTGCGGAGCGCAGTAAAAAGTATATCTAAGACAAAAAATCCGGGAATACATCCCGGATTTTTTATAGTATTTTATATCAGTTCTTCTCTGCCTGTCTGCTTCAGTTCTGTCTTTTCCACTGAATCTTCCTCTTCTTCCCGGTACAGCTTTCCAATAATACCGGAGGAAATCGTGACGGTCAGCAGAGAACATGCAATCTTAAACACAGGAATGTAGCTCAGGGAAAGCATAAGCACCACAAAATCTGTGAAAAAATAGCATTTCTCCAGTTTTACCCCTGCCAGTTTATTGAGAATCAGCGCCAGCACGTCGTCGCCTCCTGTGGCTCCTCCTGCTCTTACTACAAGTCCCACTCCGATTCCCACGAAAAGACCGCCCGCCACGGCGGCAAGGATCGGACTTCCCCCCAGATCCGGAAGCAGATACCCCATCCTCTCATGGATGGAATAAAAGAATCCGTAGCTCAAGGTGGATACCATGGCATTCTTCAGAAAGGATCCCCCTAAAATCTTCCATCCAATCAGATAGCAGATCAGATCCAGAACCGGGCCGATGACGCTGGGGGAAATGCCGAACCAGTGCTGAATCAGCAGCTGGAGTCCCAGCACGCCTCCTTCTGTAATATCTGACTGGCTGTGTACATTATAAAGTCCAAATGACAAAACCGCTGTTCCAAGCATCAGCCCTGCGTAGCGAAACATTTCCTTCTTAAACTGCGCTCTCTGCGGCATTTTCATAGATAACAACTCCTTTTCCATGATTTCTTGACATAAATTAGTATAAAGGATATAGTTACTATACTGTCAAGCAGAAAGGATCAGACCATGATGAAGCATCGTTTTACAGCCGGAGAAATGGCAAAACTGTCCGGCCTTTCCAAGCAGACTATATTATTTTATGATAAAAAAGGGATTTTGAAACCGGAATATGTGGATCCAGACAACGGATACCGGTACTACAGCGCCGATCAGCTGGATTTTCTCGATAATATCGCCATGCTGAAGGAAATCGGCCTGTCTTTAGATGAAATCAGAACATTTATGGAGCAGCGGACCAGGGACTACGCCGTTTCCCGTATGGAGCAGCAGCTGGAAAGTATCCGCCAGAAAATCAGACGGCTTCAAACCATTGAAAAACAGCTTTCCTGGAAAATGAAAACCCTTGAGGATTTGACTTCCAAAAAAGACGGCGTCTTTTTAACCCGGCATCAGAAGCCGGAGCTTTTAGCAGTGGAGCCAGTCTCCTTTCCCAGGCGCCGGAAAGGCACAGACGACGAGGATCTGATGGCACAGAATATCGCCATCAAAAAGCTGATGACGAAGGCTAAGCGGGAACATTATCCCTATTTCTACCAACAGGGAGCTATTATCCCTCTGAAGGAGCTGAAAGAGGGCCATTATCTGCGGGCCTCCCATGTATTCCTTCCTCTGGAAAAAAAATGTGTCCACGCCCTCTCCATGACCAAACCGCCCGGACTCTACGCCCGCTATTATTTCACCGGGCGCTATACAGGAAGCGGCAGCGCCTACCAGCTTCTCTTTTCCGAGCTTGAGCGGATGGGACTGTCAGCTGTGTCCGGCTCCTATGAATACTGTATTCTGGACAGTCTGGCCTCCCAGGATACAGATCACTATGTAACGCTGATTGAGGTAGAAGTTGAAAAGAAGGGGTAGCTTCCTGCCCCTTCTCCTGCTTTCTGTTATTCTGCCTCTGTCTCCTGAGCGCTCTCTTCAGCGGCTGTCTCAGTCTTTTCACTTCCCATATTTTTGTAGGATTTGTTAAACTCCATATTGCCAATCTTCTCTCCGTTTACAGACAGATTCAGCTCAGAAGCCTCGAAATTCTGAAGCAGTGTGTTGGCTACTGCTGTCTGCTGAAGGATATCATCCTGATTCGGCATAGCGGAAAGATCCACATTGATAGTATTTCCTTCCTGGGAGAAGCTTAACACCTTTGTCCCCTCCTCAAGAACCCCATTCTCTGCCATCTTATCTGCTAAAAGCTGCGGTTCAATGGTTTCACCATCTTCTGAGTCGATGGCATCCATGGTCTGCTTCAGGCCTGAGCGGTTCTCTTTTATTGTAAAAATGCTGACCTGGGCCATAGGAGCTGCATCAGCATCCGGAAGCTTCTCTACTACCTCTCTCTCTGTCTCCGGGATAGAAGCCTCTACCGTCTGTCCCTCTGCTGTCTGCTTATTCTGGTTCTGGCTGGATGTATCTGTAGGCGTGCAGGCTGCTAGTGATACACTCATTAAAACTCCAGTTAAAACAATCATTAATTTTTTCATCATGTCCTCCTCTTTGATCCATTGATTTCTATTGATTTAATTCCCTGAACCAGCGGTTCAGCTTTGTAAGCGCCTTATAGAGAACGTCCAGTTCCTGAGGCGTCAGCTCCTCTTTCATACTGTCAATCATCTGTCTGTGAAACTCTGCATGATGCTCGTAGGCCCTGCGTCCCTTATCAGACAGGGAAATGTAGACGATCCGGCGATCCTCCTTACCCCTGGTCCGCACCACGTACCCCTTTTTCACCAGGCTGTTCATGGCAATCGTGAGAGTCCCCACTGTAACGGACAGCTCTCTGGCAATCGCAGACATATTTTTAGGCGCCCCGATTCCGATGGCTTCAATGACATGCATATCATTATTGGTGATATTCCGAAACTCCGGTGTTATAATGGCCTTCTGTTCGATATCCATAATATCGCGGAACAGCCGCACCAGTACCTCATTGAATGTCTCGTAATTGTCCACAGTGTTCCCCTTCGCCTTCTAAAAACAAAATTTCCCCACTGATTATACAATAAACAGACTTTACCGGCAACTGTTAACTCCAATATTTTCACCTCGACCGAAACTTTTCCGCCAGTCCAGGACTTCTATACCAGAAAACCGGCAATCAGAATGCTGGCTCCTATACCTGCCGCTGTGGAAAGAAGAGCGCCGGCCAAAGTCCATCGGGTCTTCGTCACCTTTGCCATCATAAAATATACGCTCATGGTATAGAACACGGTTTCCGTACAGCTCTCCATAATGGACGCCGTCATCCCCAGCAGGGAATCCGGTCCATGGGTCCTGAAAATATCGAGAAGAAGCCCGGTGGCAGCTGAGCTGGACACGAGGCGTACCAGGATAAGCGGAATCAGTTCTCCGGGAATACGGAGACATCCTGCCGGAGCTTTCAATCTTTCTGAAAGGAACTCCAGGAATCCAGATGCTCTCAGGACCCCCACCGCTGTCATAAGGCCAATCAGGGTGGGAAGAATACCGGCTACCGTTTTCATCCCACCCTGTGCTCCTCTTGTAAAATCATCAAATACAGGGCGTCTGGAAAGAACTCCGAAGCCAATTATGTAGAACAGAACAGCCGGAACAAGAAAATCGGAAAGATAAAGAATTACCTTCAACAGCCTCTCCCTAAATAACCTTGCTCTTATTCTATGCAAAGGCCTGCCGACAGATTCTTCCTTTCTGGTCTTTCATCTGTCTGTCTTTGTTCTATGGCTGGTATTATACAGGGCGATTGTGTAGGATCTGTGAATTGGTTCTTTCGAAATCGGAAAGTTTTTATAAACTTTGTGGGAAAAACTGACTGTATTTCTCTTAACTGAATGTAAAAGAACGTGGACTTTGCTGTATGCCGCATTGTAAAATTGTATCTTTACAGCTATAATATGTTCTAAACTATTTTAATCAATTCTTTCATGGAGGAATCAACCTATGAGCGTATTATTTGTAGAATATCCGAAATGCACCACCTGCCAGAAGGCAAAAAAATGGCTGGAGAATACTGGCGTCTCCTATGAGGATCGCCATATTAAAGAGCAGAATCCATCTGCTGAAGAGCTTAAAAAATGGCATCAGATGAGCGGTCTTCCCTTAAAAAGATTTTTCAATACCAGCGGCCTTCTCTATAAATCCATGGCATTAAAAGACAAGCTGCCTAGCATGAGCGAGGAGGAGCAATATGCCCTCTTAGCCACAGACGGAATGCTGGTAAAACGCCCTATCGTAGTGGGAGATGACTTTGTTTTAGTAGGATTTAAGGAGGCTGACTGGGAAAAACAGCTGGCTGGGCAGTAGCAGAAAAATTGTCCAAACCTGCCGATTCTGCCTGGCTGATTAGGAAACTGTAAAAAGAACGGAAGTTTTTCAGCGACTAAGCTCCTGGTGGAGCGTGAAAACTTCCGTTCTTTTTTCTAACTTAACTGCTTCTGTCAGGACTGGAAACCCATCTCTTTACAGTCCCAGTCCCTTGCTTACATTGACTACAAAGTCCTGAACATTTGTCACAATGCTCTTAGCGGAAAGGCTTCCCCGATCTCCCAGCTTATTTACTGCAAACTCAGAAATGTCCACGCTGTAAAAATAAACCTGGCGGATCGTTCCGTCCGGCATAACACGGAAGGACGGAGTCATATTGCCTGTGGCAATCGAATGGAGAGTAGTAGCCATACAGATCACGGTAGTGGCCTTTTTCACGCACTCTCTCATGGCGGACTGTCCCTCGTACACATCGGCGTAAACCTCCGGCAGCGGGCCGTCGTCCCGGATGGAACCTGTCAGCACAAAGGGCACACCTTTTTTCACACAGCTGTACATAATTCCATTGTCAATGTTTTCCTTCTCAATAAACTCCGGAATAGAGCCGTGATACCTTACTCTGTTAATGGTATCGATATGATTGTAATGGCCTCCGGCAAAGCTTTCCTGGGTATAAATATCCTGTCCCAGGGCTGTCTTCTTATAAGCTCCCTCTAAGTCATGGGTAGCCAGGGCATTTCCTGCCAGAAGAGCGTCCACATAGCCGTTCATTACCAGTTTGGAAAAGGCCTCCCTGGAGTCAGAGTCAAAGGCGCAGGCCGGTCCCATTACCCAGACTACATAGCCGTGATCCTTCTCATGCTTTAACAGCTCGTAGATGTGGTCGTAGTCTTTGGAAAAAGCGGTCTCCCTGGATCTTCCCTGACGGAAAGCAAAAGCCTCTTTAGACTGGGTTCCCTGCTCCTCAAAGCCGTGTGTCCAGACGAAAATTCCCTCTTCCGCCTCTTCTGTCCGTCCCACAAAGACAAGATCTCCCTGCTTTAATGTCCGGAACTCCCTCACTGCTATTTTTCCATCCTCATAGACAGCTACGCAGTCCATACGGCTCTCCTCTGCCAGAAGCCATGTTCCGTTTACCTTAAAATACTCTGGAAAAATAGTAGTAGCATGGTAATTCTCCGGCGCTGTCTTATCCTTCGGCGCAGGAGCCAGCACTGCATCCGGCGCTGATACAAACGGCTCCTTTGTAAAATCCGGCGCATTATACTTTTTTAATTCAAATCCCATGGCAGCTTCTCCTCTCTTCATATATACTTTCATTATACCTGATTTTTCCCGCTTCCGGTAGCCCTCATTTTCACAGCGCAGAAGATAACTGCTGCCAGAGTGCTCACGCCTGTGGCCAGAAGAGCGGGACCTGTCACAGCTGCCGGATTGGCAGAGCCGTACTGGGATCGGTAAGCAATCATAGCCATGGGAATCAGCTGCAGGGAAGAGATATTGACAATCAGAAAGGTGCACATTTCATCATTGGCAGTGCCCTTTTTCACTGCCATGCTGTCCTTTTTCCTGCGCCGCTCCTCCTCCAGAGCCTCCAGTTCTGCCATGGCTTTCAGCCCTGCCGGTGTGGCAGCCCAGCCCAGCCCCAGAAGATTGGCTGTCACATTGGCACAGATAGACTCCAGGGCCGGATGTCCTCTGGGAATACGGGGAAACAGCGCATGGAGAAGCGGATACATTTTCTCTGCCAGAGCCTCCATCAGCCCTGATTTCCTCCCGATTTCCAGAATTCCTGTCCAGAACGACATCACTCCCAGCATGGTAATTCCCAATGTCACTGCTTCCCTGGCCGCTTCCAGGGCACCGTTTGTCACCTCCGAAAGAGTTCCGTGAAACGCTCCCCATATGAGTCCTGCTGCCATCATAACAGCCCACAGAATATTCAACAAAAAAATCCCACCTTTCTGGCAAACCTTATGCCGGAAAGGCGGGAAATAGAACCTGCCTAAGCGCCGCAGCAGAGGTCTTTCATAACCTCTTCTACCGTCTCGATTCGTTCAGCTCTGCAGGCATTGCTTCCGCAGAAGATTAAGGCGTGATCCTCGTCTCCCTGAGCTGCGTTAATGAGAGCCTGCGTAATGCAGTAGGGAGTCGTCGCCGGATCACACTGTTCCAGACACCGGAAACACCGTGTCACCTTCTCTCCCTCTGCTGTCATCTTTTTGAGGAACGGATTCATAACTGCCCGCCCCGGCATTCCTACAGGGCTCTTGGTAATTACGATATCCTCTTCTCTGGCGTTGATGTACGCCTGTTTATAGACTAACGGCGCGTCGCACTCCTCTGTAGTCACAAATCTGGTTCCTACCTGGACTCCGTCTGCCCCCAGATCCTCGATGCAGTGGCGGACATCCTCATGAGTGTAAACGCCTCCTGCCGTTACCACTGGAATCTCCTTGCCGTATTTTTCCCCATACTCTTTTACCAGAGCAATGATTCCTTTTACTTCTTCCTCGTATTCAGCCTTGTGATAGGTCTTGGATACCTGATCCGTATCTGCCCCCAGCTCTGTCAGCTGCTCTCTGGAAAAGCCCAGATGGCCTCCTGCCAGCGGCCCTTCTACCACAACTAAATCAGGCGCAGTCTTATAATTTCTGTCCCAGAGCCTGCAGATTACCTTGGCAGATTTCACGGTGGACACAATCGGGGCAATCTTCGTAGCTGTCCCTTTCACATATTCCGGCAGGTTGACCGGAAGGCCTGCGCCGGAAATAATAATATCCGCGCCGATTTTTACAGCTGTCTTTACATACTCCACATAATTTTTTGTGGCAACCATGATATTAAAGCCTAAAATTCCGTTCGGCGCAGTTTCTCTGGCCTTTTTAAGCTCTGTCTCCATGGCCTTTAAATTGGCCTCCTGGGAGTTTTTGTAAAAATCCGGATCCCTGAATCCGATCTGGGCGGTAGAGATAATCCCCACTCCCCCTGCCTTTGCCACAGCTCCTGCCAGGGATGAAAGGCTGATGCCAACCCCCATACCTCCCTGGATAATCGGAAGGCTGGCTGTCAGATTTCCTATTTTCAGCGGTTTAAATCGATTCATCCTCGTTCTCCTACTCTTTCTGGTGTTGGTGTCAAACAGCCTGGTTAAAAGGCACGGAACCTGTCATACCGCTGGCAGACAGCTTCCTCCCTCGTCATCTCCCTGAAGCGCAGGAAAAACTCTTCCAGCCTCCAGTCCAGTCCGCGGCAGATCTGTTCCCTGTTAGCCTTAGTCGCCGGCTCAGGCTCCGGAATAATGCACTCAATCAGTCCCAGTTCATAAAGATCCTTTGCAGTCATTTTCATTACCTTGGCTGCATCGCTGGCCTTCTTTCCGTCCTTCCAGAGAATCGCTGCAAAGCCTTCCGGAGAAAGCACTGAGTACACGGCATTCTCCATCATCCAGACCTCGTTTCCTACAGCCATGGCCAGAGCTCCTCCGCTTCCTCCCTCACCTATGACAATAGCAAGGGCCGGAACTGTCAGATTAGAAGCCTCGAACAGGT
>CAUCIO010000035.1 GCA_958442925.1 uncultured Clostridium sp.
GCACAATAAGACCTTAGCAGCACAGCTCTATGGTGAGTTCAAAGAGTATTTTCCGAGTAACGCAGTGGAATACTTTGTATCCTACTATGATTATTATCAGCCGGAGGCATATGTGCCGTCTACAGACACATATATTGAAAAGGATTCATCCATCAACGATGAGATCGATAAGCTGCGCCATTCCGCTACAGCTGCCCTCTCAGAGCGCAGCGATGTGATTATCGTAGCTTCCGTATCCTGCATTTACGGACTGGGAAGCCCCATTGACTATAAGGAGATGGTAATTTCCCTCCGCCCCGGTATGATAAAGGACAGGGATGAGGTGATTCACAAGCTGATTGACATTCAGTACACCAGAAATGATATGGATTTTAAGCGCGGAAGCTTCCGGGTCCGGGGAGACGTGCTGGAAATTTATCCGGCCTACTCCGGCGGAGATGCGTACCGGGTGGAGTTTTTTGGGGATGAGGTAGATCGGATTACAGAGATTGACACTCTGACTGGGGAAATTAAGGCTCAGCTGGGACACATTGCTATCTTTCCTGCCTCTCACTACGTAATTCCCAGGGAAAAGATGGAGCTGGCGGCTCAGAATATTCTGGAGGAATTAAAAGAGCAGGCAGCCTGGTTTAAAAGCGAGGATAAGCTTCTGGAGGCCCAGAGAATCACGGAGAGAACGAATTTTGATGTGGAGATGATGCGTGAGACAGGTTTTTGCTCAGGCATTGAAAATTACTCCCGTCACCTGACAGGCTCGGCGCCTGGGGAGCCTCCCTGCACACTGATTGACTATTTTCCAGATGACTTTCTGATTATTGTAGATGAGTCTCACATTACACTGCCACAGATCAGGGGTATGTATGCAGGGGATCGCTCCAGGAAGAAAACTCTGGTAGAGTACGGCTTCCGGCTGCCCTCCGCTCTGGACAACCGCCCTCTGAATTTTGAGGAATTTGAGGGAAAAATAGATCAGATGCTCTTTGTTTCGGCGACGCCTTCTGACTATGAAGAAGCCCATGAGATGCTGAGGGCAGAACAGATTATCCGCCCTACAGGCCTTCTGGATCCTCCTATTGAGGTGCGTCCGGTGGAGGGACAGATTGACGATCTGATAGGGGAGGTTAACCGTGAGGTGGAGAAGAAGGGGAAGGTTCTGATCACTACTCTGACGAAGCGGATGGCAGAGGATCTGACAGACTATATGCGGGAGGTTGGAATCCGTGTGAAATATCTCCATTCGGATATTGATACGCTGGAACGTGCTGAGATCATCCGGGATATGCGCCTTGATGTGTTCGATGTACTGGTGGGAATCAACCTCTTGAGAGAGGGGCTTGATATTCCGGAAATTTCTCTGGTAGCCATTCTTGACGCAGATAAGGAAGGTTTCCTCCGATCGGAGACTTCTCTGATTCAGACAGTAGGAAGAGCTGCGAGAAATGCAGAGGGCCATGTGCTGATGTATGCGGACAGTATTACTGATTCCATGCGGGCGGCCATTGAAGAGACTCAGAGACGAAGGAAAATTCAGCAGGCCTATAATGAGGAGCACAATATAACGCCGACGACGATTAAGAAGGCGGTCAGGGACTTGATCAGTATTTCCCAGGCAGCAGAAAGCGCTGCAGCAGACAGAGCCAAGGATCCGGAGTCTATGGATGAACGGGAATTAAAGCAGTTAGCCAGGGAACTGACGAAGAGAATGCACCAGGCCGCCGCGGAACTGAACTTCGAGGAGGCCGCTGCTTTGAGAGATCAGATGGTAGAGATTAAAAAGCTTCTGTTGGAGATGGAGGAATAAGAACTGCTATGAGGCTGTATGAGGGAAAGGCAGGGGGATTTTATGCGGTAGAGAAAATCAGCCGGGAGAAGCTGGGAGAGGAGTGGACAAAACGGATGAAAGCCCTGGGACTGATGAAGGGGGCAGTACTTCTTCTCCTGAATAAGAAAAAAAGCGGAGCGGCGGCAGTTAAAGTCAGGGGAACCCGCCTGGCTCTTGGAAGAAAACTGACAGAGTCCATTGAGATTTGCCCACTGGAGGAAAAGAAGGCAGAGCTGAAGGAAAGAGGGAGGCGGACTGTTGGATAGACGGAAACAGAGCAGGATTCTAACTGTAGGCCTGGTAGGAAACCCGAACTGCGGCAAGACGACCCTGTTTAATGCTTTGACTGGCTCCCGGCTGAAAACAGGCAACTGGCCGGGAGTGACGGTAGCGCAGGCATCCGGCTGGCTTATGTTTGAAGATATACAGATTCACCTGATAGATTTACCGGGAATTTACAGTCTGGACTGCAGCAGCGCGGAAGAAAAGGAAACATGGCAGTGGATTAAGACTGGAGGAGCAGATGTGATTGTCAATGTGGCGGACACTTTAGCTCTGGAACGGAGCCTGGGTTTGACACTTCAGCTGATGCAGCTGGGGACACCTGTGGTACTGGCTGTGAATTTATTTGACAGGAAAGCGCTGAAGAAAGCGTCCCGATCTTCTGTATGGGATCTGGAGAAGCTTCAAAACTGTCTGGGAGGTATCTCCTGCCTTTTTGTATCTGCCAGAAAGAAAAAAGGTCTCTGCCAGCTTATGAAAACTGTTGTCACAGCGGCAGACCATGTTCCAGCCATAGAGCCCGCCGGCGCAGCTTTTGCCCTCCGATACAGCAGCGCAGAAGAGAGATACCAATATATAGAAGAAATATGTTTAAAATGCCATGAGAACACAGAAAAAGCGTCTGACTGGACGGACCGGGCTGACCGGTGGCTGATGCATCCTGTTTGGGGAATTCCCATTTTTCTGTTTTTGATGGCATTTGTCTTTTTTTTGACTTTTACAGTGGGAAACCTTCCTAAACCAGGGATAGAGCAGGCGGTGGAAAGCTGTCTCGAAGGGGCCGATCGCATGTTCAATCAGACTGGGACGGCAAAATGGCTGAAATCTCTGATTCTGGAGGGGATGATTCCAGGAGTGGGAAGTGTGCTCAGTTTTCTCCCTAATATGATTATTTTATTTTTTTCTCTGTCAATACTGGAGGAAAGCGGATATATGGCAAGAGCTGCCTATGTCATGAATGAGACTATGGGAATGGCAGGATTGTCGGGAAAAGCCTTTTTGCCTTTAATGCTGGGATTTGGATGTACTGTACCAGCTGTTATGGCTTCCAGGATAGTGGAGGAGGAGGCACAGAGAAAACGTACGATTCTGGCTGCCCATTTTATGTCATGTCCGGCCAGGATGACAGTTTACGTCTTATTTTCACAGATGTTTTTCCCGGCTCATGCTGTTTTAGCGGCCTGTTCCCTGTATCTGGCAGGAATTGGAGCGGCTGTTTTGACAGCTGCCATTCATTGGAGACTGTCAGAAGAAAAAAGAGAGGACTGTCTCCTTTTGGAACTTCCGGAGTACAGGTTCCCCTCTGTCGGAAACACAGTACTCTGTGTATGGGAGAAAACAGAAGAATACCTTGTCAAAGCAGGGACAACAATTTGTCTGTCGTCCGTACTTCTCTGGTTTCTTCTGCATGCAGGGCCTTCCGGGGCTGTATCAGATATATCCGACAGCTTTGCAGCCTCTGCCGGCCGTCTTCTGGCGCCGGTTCTTTCGCTGGCAGGCCTGGGAAACTGGCAGACAGCGGCAGCTCTGCTGTCCGGGCTTTCTGCCAAGGAAGCCGTGGTGTCAGGATTTTCTGTTCTCTACGGCATTAAGAATATCACTTCAGAAGCCGGTATGGCGCAGTTTCATGCAGAGCTGTCTGCATCCGGTTTTGGCCCGGTCAATGCCTACGCCCTGATGGTATTCTGTCTTCTTTATACACCCTGCGCCGCGGCAATAGCGGCTGTGCGGACAGAAACAAAAGATGGGAAATGGACTGCCTGCATGTCTGTATTTCAGCTGGCGTTTGCTTTTCTGGCGGCGGCAGCCGTTTACCAGACAGGGCGTCTGTGCTTTTTTGTCTAGAGAAAACAGGAAAGACGGTATGAAATGGTTGACTTTTTTTTTATACATGGTATAATTCAGGCACATTTCAAAAGGAGCGTCAAAAATGAGAGACAGAACATTGGTGGATATGGCTGCTCAGGCTGGCGAAATCATGCTGGTCAGCGGAGCTGAGATTTACCGTGTAGAAGACACTGTTGCCCGGATTCTCAGGGCGTCAGGTGCTTCCGGGGCGGAGGTGGTTGTGATGGCCACAGGCATTTTTATTACGCTGGCGTCAGGGGAGGGAGAACCTCTCAGCGTAGTGCGCAGAGTCAGGGGACGGTCGACAAATATGAATCGGATTTGCCGGGTAAACGACGTATCGAGAAGCTTCTGTACAGGCATTCTCTCCCTGGAGGAAGCAAAGGATATTCTCCAGGAGATAGGAAGCGAGATTCAGTACAGCCGGAGGATGAGGATACTGGGATATACGATTACTCCGGCGGCCTTTGCTGTGATGTTTGACGGAGGCCTTCTGGAAGTGGCGGCCGCGGCAGCAGTGGGGGCAGTGATGGCCGTGTTTGAAATTTTGATCAACCGGGTAAAGCTGAATGATTTCTGCGCCACAGCAGCGGAGGCCTTTCTGGCAGGATCCCTTTCCTTGATTTTCAGAGCTGCGCTGTTTCCGCTGTGCAGGCTGAATGCAGATGCAGTGATTATCAGCGCCCTGATGCCTATTGTGCCAGGTGTTATTTTTACTTCGGCAATCCGGGATACGTTGAATGGAGATTATGGTTCTGGAATTGCCAGAATTCTGGAGGCCATAGTGGTAGCTCTGGCAGTAGCGTCGGGAGTCGGAGCATCCATGATGCTTGGCAGTATGCTGGGAGGTGCACGGTGATGGAGATCATTTGGCAGACGATTGCCGCGTTTATTGCTATTGTGGGTTTTGGACTGCTGCTGGAGGTTCCGCAGAAGCACATTATCCATGCAGGAATCGCAGGGGCAGTGTGCTGGCTGTCCTATCTTCTAGTGCTGAAATTAGGCTATTCCGTGATAGCGGCAGCCTTCTGGTCCAGCATTTTCGTGGCACTTTTAAGTCACAGCTTTGCCAGAATATTCAAGGCTCCCGTAACGGTATTTCTAGTATCAGGAATCCTGCCGACTGTGCCGGGAGCCTCGATTTACAGAAGCGTTTACTATGTGATTCAAGGGGCGTCGTCGATTTCAAATATTTATTTTATGGAGACGCTTCAGATTTCCGGCGCCATGGCCATGGCTATCTTTATTGTAGATTCCATATTCCGCCTGATGCAGAAGCGCTAGAAGAGAGAGAGGGAATAAAAAGTCGATCCTGAAGAGGGCTGTAGCAGTAAATGTGGTTTGAAAGACGATCCTCTGCCGGGACATCCAGTTCATTGACTTCCGAGACAATCTGATTCAGTTCCTGGACAGAGGGAGAAGAGGAAACAGGACTTAATAAAACTTCGTGGATGCTTGAGGGAAGGATATAGATATCATCCTTTACAAGCTCTGCGAAGTTTTTCAGAATCTGGGGATAAAGTATGCAGGCAGCGCCGTTCAGGCCAGCGGAGTTGGTGAGGACATGGAGGGGAAAGGCGCCCGCTTCCTGGTCTAAGCCGTCGAAAGAAGCTTTGTCTGTCTGATAGACAGGAAAGCCAGGAGAAATAGAGGAAATAACCTGCTCTAAAGGCGTAATTTTAGCAGGCAGCAGAAGGGGTGTATTGGAACAGGCCAGCTGGTACAGCTCACTGGTGTCGGTCTGCCACAGCTGTGCGTGTTCATGATGAATGAGCATAGTCATCTGCCCGTCTGTCTGCTGTTTTACAATGACATAAAAAATCAGCGCCAGATCCAGAAATGGAACGTAAGGGACTGAAGACAGAAGCACTGCATTTTCATCTGCAGAGATCAGCCGGAATACGATCTGCGTTTTGACTTGTGAAAAGTCATGTATCCAGGAATCAAGATCAGGGGGAAGCGCGTTTTGACAGGCTGAAAGTTCCAGGATTTTTTCGGCAATCGTTTTTATAGGAGTACCTGTCTCAGCCTCCTCATAATAGGGATCCAGACGGACTGCCGGAGCTATGGCAGAATGAGAGCTGCGTATGGACAGGCTGTCCAGAGAGACACCGTTATTCTTGACAGTTTTTTGAAGAGATATAAAAAACTGCTCTCCTGCCTGCTTTTGAGTTTCGCTGAGAATTGCTGATAGAAATGCTTCGTAGGTCATAAATACCTCCTTTGGTAAAATACAAGAATTGTAAAAGATAAAATCATAGACAGCAGAATACGCTGAAAGAATGGATAACGCTATTATATAGAAAAGGAGAAGAGTTTTCAATTAAAAAAGTATAAAATAACAGAACAAAAAACACTATTTATGTAAGATTATAGAAAATAAAAATATTATAATTCAGAAATTATATAAAAAAATAAAAAATAGTGTTGACAAATATGGGGCGTTGGGCTATAATAAAGACAACAAAACAAAGAGAACTTAAAACAATCCAAAGGAACTTCCTTTAAAGGAAAAGTCCAAAGGAAATATCAAATAAGGAGGTACAGTCCACCAGCAACGTAAATTCGTCTGAATAAAAAAATCAGACAAAGGAACCCTCAAACTCCTTTATAAAAAGAGACCGAAACCCATCTATTAAATCCGAAAAGAGTCGGCCTGGTGATATGACGAGAAAGTATTATTAGGAAGAATGGTTCGTATAGAAATAGATAAAAAAATGAAAGGAAAAAGATTCGGAATAAAGATAAAGGAACGAGGAAAAGAAAAATTTAATATAGATAAAAGATTAAGAAACGAGGTACAAACCCATGGATGAGATAGTATAAAGAGGGTATTGATGATAAAAAAAACATCAATACCCTCTTTGACTGTGCTCTGACCCTCTAATCTGCAGTTGCCTTATGGCTGAATTAAATTCCCTGCAGCTCAAAGGGCGGCGTGTATTCCTCCTTTGCACTGCTTTTTTCCTGCATAAACCCATCTGTCAATCCCAGACGGATCGCATGATCCAGCACTTTCTTATATTCATAAGTCGTAATTCTGCGGTTTATTTCCGGATGCTCAAAACTTTTATAAAAAGGTGTGTACTGGCTCAGAAGGCTTAAAAGAAAATATCCTTTCGGGAGAGTCTGGCTGATCCAGTCTAACAGCCGGATGGAGTCTGCCTTCTGTCCTGGAAGCACCATATGACGAAGAATGGTTCCTCTTTTTAAAAGTCGGTACGTCTGGCCATTTTCCGATAATTCCTCAAAGCGCAGAGGGCCTGTCTGGGAGATCATCTGCTGTACAGCCCTGGAAGCTGCAGTAAAATAATCGGGAGCTTTTGAGTAGAGGCCGGAAATAGAGCTGTTCACATATTTTAAATCAGGCAGCCATACATCTACATAGGGCTTTAGAGCCTGAACTGTTTCCAGACTTTCATAGCCGCCGCAGTTATATACTACGGGAATGTGAAGCCAGGGGCGCGCCTGTTCGAGAGCCTGGATAACAGAGGGGAGAAACTGGGTAGCAGTCACCAGGTTAATATTGTGAGCTCCCTGCTCCTGAAGCTCCAGAAAGATTTCGGACAGTCTGGAAATGCTGATTTCTTTTCCATAACCTTCACTGCTGATCCGGTAATTCTGGCAGAAGCAGCAGCGGAGCGTACAGCCGGAGAAAAATACAGTTCCGCTTCCGTGAATTCCGCTGAGACAGGGTTCCTCCCACTGGTGGAGAGCAGCTCTGGCAGCCTTGGGAACTGTGCCGCAGCCACAGAAGCCAGGAGTTTCATAGCGGTTGACACCGCAGCTTCTGGGGCAGAGACGGCAGTTTTCATATGCGGGAATTCTGCCGCAGGTATTAGTAGCTGAGATCGGATGGTTCATAGATGGAAGTTCCTCCTGTTTATTGACGCTGCAGCAGAAACAGGAAGCCGCAGCAAAAGCGATCCGCTTTGATTACGTCAGTATAACAGGAAGGAGCCGGAAAAAGCAAGAGGGGAAGCGGTAAAACAGGCGGAGAAGTTTTCTGCGCTTCTACACCTTCCCCGATTCCTCTGAAGATTTAGGGAAAAACGGGTACAGATCCTCATAAGATTCAAGCTCTGCTTCGGACAGAGGGAGAGCCGGGATCAGGCCTGTGCAGTCCATGGCGGAACAGGAGTCAAAGTCAGACGTATCGGCCAGATCCTCCGGCACATGATTCATAGCTCTCAGCTCATCTTTGTATCGTTTTCGCAGTTCATCCATTGATTCCAATCTTGTCACCTCCTGTCTGTTGTTCTTCTTGGTTTTATAATGTGTACGGAAAAAGAAAAGTATACGGGAGAAGATGTCCAAATTTTCACTTTATTTATAACATTTTAATAGTTTCAGTTCTTGATTTATAGGGAGATGGACACTATAATGGTATAGAATAGACGAAGCAGAATCTATTCAGAATGGAGAACTTAGATTTATGGACAACAACAGTAAGAATGGCAGAAATCAGAAAGAGCCGAAGAAGGGAAACATTACAGTTGTTATCATTACCCTGATGTTTACGATGCTTTGCGTCATGGTTATGAATACATGGCTGAATAACGCAAATAAAGAAAATATTCCCTACAGCGAGTTCAATCAGATGCTGGAGAATCAGGAAGTAGAGTCTGTAACGCTCAGCGGCGGAAGGATTCTTATCACTCCCAATAAAAATTCTTCCAAGTATCAGTCCAGCAAGGACAGATGGGGAAATATCATTGGTAAGGAATACTACACTGTGCCGATCAATGATCCGAACTTTCTGGAGAAGCTGGATGAGGCCGGCGTAGCTACCTATGAGGCCAAGGAGGCCGATGCGGGAGTGGAGATTCTCCTGGTGATTTTAAACTGGATCCTTCCCATCGCAATTCTGTTCTTCTTCTTTAACTTTATGATGAGAAGAATGGGCGGAGGTGGCGGAGGCGGAATCATGGGGGTTGGAAAAAGCAACGCCAAGGTTTACGTCCAGAAGGAAACGGGAATTACCTTTAAGGATGTGGCCGGAGAGGACGAGGCCAAGGAATCCCTGAAGGAGATTGTGGATTTCCTTCACAATCCGGGAAAATATACAAAGATTGGCGCCAAGCTTCCCAAGGGCGCGCTTTTAGTGGGCCCTCCAGGAACTGGAAAGACACTTCTTGCCAAGGCAGTGGCCGGAGAGGCGAAAGTTCCGTTTTTCTCTCTGTCCGGTTCTGACTTTGTGGAGATGTTTGTAGGCGTGGGAGCGTCCCGCGTCAGAGATCTGTTTAAGCAGGCTCAGGAATCTGCCCCATGTATTATCTTCATCGATGAGGTAGACGCGATTGGAAAGAGCCGTGATTCCCGTCTGGGAGGCAACGACGAGAGGGAACAGACGCTGAATCAGCTGCTCTCAGAGATGGACGGCTTTGACTCCTCCAAGGGTCTGTTAGTTATGGCTGCTACAAACCGCCCTGAGATTCTCGATCCGGCGCTTCTGCGTCCGGGCCGTTTTGACCGCCGGATTATTGTAGATAAGCCGGATTTAAAGGGGCGAATTAATATTTTAAAGGTTCACTCCAAGGATGTGAAGCTGGATGAGACGGTAAATTTTGAGGAAATTGCTCTGGCTACCTCCGGCGCAGTAGGTGCGGATCTGGCCAATATGATGAACGAGGCAGCGATTACGGCGGTTAAGCATGGCCGTCAGGCTGTTTCACAGAAGGATCTGTTCGAAGCTGTGGAGGTTGTGCTGGTAGGTAAGGAGAAGAAGGATCGAATCCTCAGCAAGGAGGAGAGGCGGATTGTCTCCTACCATGAGGTAGGCCATGCCCTGGTGAACGCCCTCCAGAAGGATGCAGAGCCGGTTCAGAAAATTACGATTGTGCCCCGGACCATGGGGGCACTGGGCTACGTGATGCAGGTTCCGGAGGAGGAGAAATACTTAAATACTAAGAAAGAAATCCACGCCATGTTAGTAGGCTTTCTGGCAGGCCGCGCGGCAGAGGAGATCGTTTTTGACACTGTCACGACAGGGGCTTCCAATGACATTGAGCAGGCTACCAGAATTGCCAGAGCCATGGTGACTCAGTACGGTATGTCCGATAAATTCGGCTTAATCGGCCTGGCTTCCAGGGAAGATCAGTATCTCAGCGGAAGAACCGTGCTCAACTGCAGCGATGAGACAGCAGCAGAGATTGATAAAGAAGTGATGATGATTCTGAAGGAGGCGTATCAGGAAGCTAAGGCCATGCTTCAGGAAAACAGGGATGCTTTAGATGCCATTGCCGCCTTCCTGATTGAGAAGGAGACGATTACAGGCAAGGAATTTATGAAGATTTTAAGGGAAATCAAGGGAATTCCAGAGCTTGAGGAGGAACAGGCACATCCGGAACTGAAAGAGAAGACAGAGGAACTGAAGGAGACAGAAGAATCTGTGAATCAGACAGAGGAACAGGAAACGAATGTTCCCGATTAGGCAGACAGGAAGGAAAAACGCCTCCGCGAATCATGGTTCAGTGATTCGCGGAGGCGTTTTTTACAGAAGATTTATCTTAGTGATAAATGCCCTTATGTTCATAAACTGGTTCGCAGGTCAGTTCGATTCCCAGCTTTTTAAAGGTTTTAATATCCACATCAGACAGGATTACAGAGGTGTGAACCTGGCATCCTTTCAGCTTTGGAAGCTGCTCCAACGCCCGCTTGGCATCCTCGTCAGAGGCAGCGCAGGTGGAGAGGGCAATCAGAATCTCGTCTGTGTGAAGACGGGGATTGGAGCTTCCCAGGTAGTCCACTTTTAACTTCTGGATAGGCTCAATGGAGGCAGGAGAAATCAGGTGGCGTTCATGGGGAATTCCGCCCAGCGCCTTCACTGCATTCAGCAAAAGTGCGGCGGAGGCTCCCAGAAGGCTGCTGGTCTTTCCTGTGACGATAGAACCGTCAGGCAGTTCCAGGGCTGCGGCAGGAGCGCCTTCCACAGCTGCCAGTTCATTAGCAGCCGGCACAACAGAGCGCATGCTGGTAACAATTTTCGCCTGCTTCATCAGCAGCTCGATTTTATAAACTTCGTTTTTAGCGCCTGGCTGCTCCTTGACTACGCGGCTTAAAGCCTGATAGTAGCGGCGGATAATTTCCTGTCTGGATGCTTCGCAGCAGACCTCATCGTCGCTGATGCAGTTTCCCACCATATTTACGCCCATGTCTGTAGGCGATTTATAAGGGCAGCTGCCATAAATTCCCTCAAAGATAGCGTTGAGTACCGGGAAGATTTCAATATCACGGTTGTAGTTGACTGTGGTGACGCCATAGGCTTCCAGATGGAAGGGATCGATCATATTGACGTCGTTCAGATCGGCAGTAGCCGCCTCGTAAGCCAGGTTTACCGGATGCTTGAGAGGGATATTCCAGATAGGGAAAGTCTCAAACTTGGCATAGCCGGCCTTGATGCCCCTCTTATTTTCATGGTACAGCTGAGAGAGACAGGTAGCCATCTTTCCGCTGCCTGGTCCAGGCGCTGTCACGATGACAAGAGGTTTCGTTGTCTCGATGTACTCATTTTTTCCGTAGCCCTCGTCGCTGACAATGAGGGAAATATTAGAGGGGTAGCCTTCGATGATATAATGGCGGTAAACCTTAATACCCAGATTTTCCAGTTTTTTCTTAAAAAGATCCGCGCTGGACTGGCCTGCATAGTGGGTAATCACAACGCTGCCCACGTAGAGCCCCTTGTCGGTATAGGTCTGAATGAGACGGAGCACGTCTACATCGTAGGTAATTCCCAAATCAGAGCGGACCTTATTTTTCTCAATATCAGCCGCATTGATGGTGATGACAATTTCAGCCTGATCTGCCAGCTGGAGAAGCATCCTGAGTTTGCTGTCCGGGGCAAAACCGGGGAGCACCCGGGAAGCGTGATAATCATCAAACAGCTTTCCGCCGAATTCCAGATAAAGCTTGTCACCGAACTGTCCGATTCTCTGGCGGATGTGATCGGACTGCATTTTCAGATACTTGTCATTATCGAATCCTGTTCTCATAGTTTACCGTCCTTATCTACTCTGTAATTTTGTCGCATTAAATTCCTATCTATTATGCTACAAAAAATACGTTTTGAGTAGAGGGAAAATGATTTTTCTTAAAAAATTTTCCAGAAGACAGGAGGAAACTGCTTTTTTACTGGCAGAGACAGGGGGAAAATGGTATACTAGCGTCAGTATACACTGACGCTAGACAGAAACCAGAGGACGGAGGCATAAAAATGGACAGAATTCCAAAATCAGGGGAATTTTACAGGCACTTTAAAAATAAGATGTATCAGATTGTGGCGGTAGCTTCCCATTCAGAGACAGGGGAGCAGCTTGTGATTTATCAGGCGCTGTATGGAGACTATGGAATCTATGCCCGCCCGCTGGACAATTTTTTAAGCCCTGTAGATCGGGAAAAGTACCCGGATGCCAGGCAGGAATTCCGGTTTGAGAAGACAGAGCCAGGCTGCGAGGAACAAGAGGTGACACCAGAGGAAGATGAGAAGGCAAAGCCGCAGAAGGCGAATCCAGAGAGGGAGAGCAGGCAGGAAGGCTGTGTTGGGAAACAGGCAGACAGCCGGAGCAGGAGAAACTGCGGTCTGGCCGGAAGAGGCGTGGTATCTGCAGAACGAGACGGGGGATGGGGATTTTCTCCCATTGAGCCGGTTCCGGAGCAGCCTAACCCACTCCTGATCGAATTTCTCGATGCGGAAAGCATGGAGGAACAGCTGGCGGTTCTCAGGAGGATGGAAGGCTGTGTGGGAAAGAGGGAGCTGGACAGTGTCTGCGTCTATCTGGATATCAGCACCAGATATGGATCTCTGGAGGAACAGATCGAGGGAATCAGGCGGTATTTGAAGCTTCAGATGCACTACGATGCGTCGAGGCTGCGCAGAGATAAGAAGGACGATTCGTCATGTTTCATATAGAAGAAGAACTGAAAAAGCTTCCGGCTCAGCCGGGAGTCTACATTATGCACGATGAGAAGGATGAGATCATTTATGTGGGAAAGGCAGTCAGTCTGAAAAACAGGGTTCGGCAGTATTTTCAGAGCAGCAGAAACAAGACGGCCAAGATAGAGAAAATGGTTTCCCATATTGCCAGATTTGAGTATATTATCACAGACTCGGAGCTGGAGGCGCTGGTGCTGGAGTGCAATCTGATTAAGGAATACCGTCCCCGCTATAATACTATGCTGAAGGATGATAAAACTTATCCCTATATCAAGGTAACGGTGTCAGAGGAATATCCCAGAATCCTGTTTTCCAGAACCATGAAAAAGGATAAAAACAAGTATTTCGGCCCGTTTACCAGCGCCGGGGCGGTGAAGGATACGATTGATCTGCTGCATCGGATTTACCGAATCAGAACCTGTACCAGGAATCTTCCGCGGGATATAGGAAAGGACAGGCCCTGCCTGTACTATCACATCAGGCAGTGCGATGCCCCTTGCCAGGGGTATATTTCAAAAGAGGATTATCAGAAGCAGATACAGGGTGTTCTGGATTTTCTGGGAGGAAAATATGCGCCTGTAACGAAGTTTCTGACTGATAAAATGTATGCGGCCTCTGAACAGATGGAGTTCGAGAAGGCGGCGGAATACCGTGATCTGATTAAAAGCGTGAATCAGATAGCCCAGAAGCAGAAAATAACAAGCCAGAGTATGGACGACAGGGATATTATCGCCATGGCGAGAGATGAAAGAGACGTG
This sequence comes from uncultured Clostridium sp., assembly GCA_958442925.1. Classification (GTDB taxonomy): domain Bacteria; phylum Bacillota; class Clostridia; order Lachnospirales; family Lachnospiraceae; genus Otoolea. Next base: position 13,643 of record CAUCIO010000035.1, read on the forward strand.
GTGGTTCAGGTTTTCTTTGTCCGGGATGGAAGGCTCATCGGCCGGGAGCATTTTCATGTGGAGGCGGGAACCGCAGAATCTCCCGGCCAGATTTTAAACGGATTTGTGAAGCAGTTTTATGCAGGGACGCCTTTTATCCCTCATGAGATATGGTGCCAGGAGGAACTGGAGGATGCGGAGCTGATCAGCCGTTTCCTCAGCGAGAGGAGAGGACAGAAGGTGAAAATCCTGGTTCCCAGAAAGGGAGAGAAGGAGCGGTTAGTGGAGCTGGCAAAGAAAAATGCCAGAATGGTTCTTGACCAGGATAAAGAAAAAATCAAGAGGGAGGAGCTTAGGACCACAGGAGCCATGAACCAGATTGGAAGCCTGATTGGGCTTTCCAAGGTAAAGCGGATTGAAGCCTACGATATCTCCAATATCAGCGGCTTCGAGTCAGTAGGATCCATGATTGTCTATGAGGACGGCAGGCCTAAGAGGAATGACTACAGGAAATTCCGGATTAAAACAGTGCAGGGCCCGGATGACTATGCTTCCATGCGGGAAGTACTGACAAGACGGTTTTTCCATGGCCTGACAGAGCGGGAGGAGCTGGCCGCTGAAGGCGGGCAGCTGGATATGGGAAGTTTTACAAGATTTCCGGATTTGATTATGATGGACGGAGGAAGAGGACAGGTAAATATTGCCCTGGAGGTTCTTCAGAAGCTCCGGATATCGATTCCTGTCTGCGGAATGGTGAAGGATGACAATCATCGAACCAGGGGACTTTATTATAGAAATGAGGAGATTCCCATTGACCGTCATTCAGAGGGATTTAAGCTGATCACAAGAATTCAGGACGAAGCCCATCGATTTGCCATTGAATATCACAGAAGCCTGCGGGGAAAGGAACAGGTGCGTTCTGTGCTGGATGAAATCAAGGGTATCGGCCCTGCCAGGAGAAAGGCGCTGATGCGGTATTTTAAGACAATAGAAGCTGTCAGGGACGCCCAGGTGGAGGAGCTTTCAGCTGTGCCTCAGATGAATCAGGCGGCAGCAGAAGCAGTATATCATTTCTTTCACGCAAAGAGTGACAAACAGGCTGAAAAATGATAGAGTAAGCGTAGGACAAGACGTGCAGAGTAAGGACCGCGAAAGGAGAAACGCCATGTATGGAGTAACAATTAAAGAATTAATTAAAAAAATGGATTTGAAAAATATGACGCCGGAGCTGGATACAGACAAAACAGTGCTGGTTCATCCGGATGTAAACCGCCCGGCCCTTCAGCTGACAGGTTTTTTTGATCATTTTGACAAGGAAAGAGTGCAGGTGATCGGATATGTGGAGCAGGCCTACTTAAATACCCTGACTCCGGATCGGAGACGCTATGTTTATGACAAGCTGATTTCCAGCAAAATTCCCTGCCTTCTTTACAGCCGGGGGATGATGCCGGACGAGTGCGTGCTGGAGCTGTGCAATTATTACGGCGTTCCCTGTATGGTTTCCAAGAAGACGACTTCAGATCTGATGGCAGAGGTGATTCGGTGGCTGAATGTAAAGCTGGCTCCCATGATCAGCATCCATGGAGTGCTGGTGGACGTATTTGGCGAGGGCGTGCTGATTATGGGGGAAAGCGGCATCGGAAAGAGCGAGGCGGCGCTGGAGCTGATTAAAAGAGGCCACCGCCTTGTCAGCGACGATGTAGTAGAGATTAAACGTGTCAGCGATGAGACTCTGATTGGCTCAGCTCCTGATATTACCCGCCATTTTATCGAGCTTCGCGGCATTGGGATTATTGACGTAAAGACTCTGTTCGGCGTGGAGAGTGTGAAGGATACCCAGTCCATTGATATGGTGATCAAACTGGAGGAATGGGATAAGGACAAGGAATATGACCGTCTGGGTATGGAGGATCAGTATACAGAATTTTTGGGAAATAAGGTAGTCTGCCACTCTATTCCTATCCGACCAGGACGAAATCTGGCGGTAATCGTAGAATCTGCAGCTGTGAATTACAGACAGAAAAAAATGGGCTATAATGCAGCCAGAGAGCTGTACAACCGGGTTCAGGCTAACCTGGCTGCAAAAAATGACTAGAACTTCAGAGAGGAATCTGCGTATGGATGAGTTTTACAGAGCGCTGTGCAGGGCCGCAGGAGAGGAACAGATAAGAAAACAGGAATCTATGGCTTTTCACACCACCTTCCGAACGGGAGGGCCGGCCGCCTTTTTTGCGGCGGTGAGGACGGAGGAGGAGCTTGGAAAAGTGCTGCGTGTCTGCCGGGAATACCAGATTCCCTGCTATATGCTGGGCAACGGAAGCAATCTGCTGGTGGGAAGCGGAGGCTTTCCGGGGGTAATGATCAGTCTGGAGGGAGAATTTAAGGAGTGGAAGATACTCCGGGAGGAAGAAAATGGCTATGTGCTTTTGAAAGCCGGAGCAGGTCTTCTGCTTTCTAAAATCGGCCGGGCAGCTTTAGAGGAAGGACTGACAGGTTTTGAATTCGCCTCCGGCATTCCAGGAACCCTGGGCGGCGCGGCAGTGATGAATGCCGGAGCTTATGGCGGTGAAATGAAGGATATTCTCGTCTCGGTTCTGGTGATGACTCGGGACGGAGAAGTGAGAGAACTGCCAGCCGGAGATCTTAAACTGTCCTATCGTCACAGCTGCATCCCTGAGAAGGGATATACAGTTTTATCAGCCGTGATAGGGCTTAAAAAGGGAAATCCA
>CAUCIO010000036.1 GCA_958442925.1 uncultured Clostridium sp.
GTATAGAGCGAGGGCATCGCTCAATCATCTAATTTGATGATTTTGCGACACCCTCCATGCCCGTTTACTGTCCCGGCTGTCTGATGTTCGATCCGGGATTTAAAATCACTCCTGTATCTGTATACTGCCCCGGAACCTGTCCCTCAGTCTGACCCGGCTGCTCTGTTCCAGGCTTTTGGATCCCGCTCTGGCTGTTCCCGTCTTCCGGAATAATAATCACGCTGGAACTGCTCTCCTGAGGAGATTCTGTCGGATGATGCCCTGGATTGCCCTGACTCTCTCCAGGCGTCTGCGTCCCTTCTCCCGGATAGGATTCGCCTGCAGGATGGGTCTCACCGCCTGGGTACGTCTCCCATCCAGGATGTGTTTCTCCCGGATAAGAGCTGCTTCCAGTCTCATAAGGTCTGGTGGCTTTTCCTGGTCCTGTTGCCCCGTCATCGGTCTCCGACTCCCATGGATACCAGTATTCATGGCTTGGAGAAGTCTCACCATGAGAACCAGTCGCTTCTGTACTGCCAGGCTCCTCCGTGGAGGCAGATTCTGTTTCCGGCGCCTTTGTGGCCTTCGGCGTCTCCCTCTTTCCTCCGGCTCCGCAGTCTGAGGCAATCTTATTGCTGATCGTCTTTACCTGTGAGGACGGTTCGTAGTTCTCGTCCCCAAACAGGAAGCCGTGAAGCTTCACTACGTTGCTTTCCAGTGTATTTGGAATGACACAGTCGCCCTTGCTGCCTACGCGGCCTTCCTTTCGATCCTCCGGGAAGCCGTAGGACTCTCCCATATGAAGCTTCGTAATGCCGCGTCCCATCCTGATAATATCGTCCAAATCAATACTGGTGTCCACATCCTGCTCGATTACCAGAAGAGTCTGGATCACATTATTCAAGGTGGCCCAGTCCGCCTTCTTGGCCTTCTCGAAAGCCAGGGAAATGACTTTCCTCTGTCTGGCAGTTCTCTCATAGTCAGTATCCATAAGTCTCAGACGGCCGTAGGCCACTGCCTGTACGCCGTCCAGATGGTTCATACCGGCCTTTTTCAGCTGCTTAGACGGAATTCCCGTAGCCTTTACTGTCTCAGTGATAAAGGCATTAATATAATAAAATTCTTTTTTTGTAATCTCAATATCCACGCCGCCCAGAATGTTGATAGCCTCTGCCACTGCCTTCCAGTTAAACACAGCATAATCATCGATTTCCAAATCCAGATTTTTATTCAGAGCTTTTACCGCCTGAGTGGGCCCTCCCTGGAGAAAGGCAGAGTTAATCTTATTATAGCTGCCTTTATCGCTGACGCTCAGATATGTGTCGCGGTAAATGGAAGCCATACGGATCTCCCCCGTAGCCAGATCCAGGTTGCAGATTATATTGACATCAGAGTTATTTCCCTTTCCCACAGAACCGTTTCGGCTGTCCAGTCCAAAGACTGCAATGGTCCAGTAGCCCTCCATCTGTTCCTGCTTTTCCTCTGAAATTTCCAGGTTGATCAGCTCGTCCGGATTCCAGTTTTCATCCCGCTGAGTCAGTCCTTTCCATTTAATATCAAGATATTTGTAGCCTGCAAAAACAGCGGTTCCCAAAAGAAGCACAATCCATAGAGTAACAAGAGCAATCTTTCTCCTCTTCTTTTTCGCCTTCTTTTTCGCTGACGCCCGGTAAGATTGATTCTGTCCCTTGGCGGCCGCCTTCCTGTTTTTTTCTTCCTTTTTAGAATTTTTCTTTCTGGAAGAAGACTTTCCGGCCCCTCTATAGGCCTCCTCCGTCCTTCCGCTTCTCCGCCTTGCATCCTCCTTAAAGGAATCCGTAATCAGCGTCAGTTCCTTCTGCCGGTTCGGCGCCGGGTTTCTGTTGCCCGAACGTTTGACTGTCTCCCTCCCCCGGCTCTGCCGACGTCTGGAACGGTCTATTTCATCCTCATACCTCATGTAGCTTCCTCATCCTAGTGCGCGTTTTTATTGATAAATCCCTTAAAAATCGTCAGAAACAGAATTTTAAAGTCAAATCCCAGTGTCCAGTTCTCAATATAGTACAGATCGTGTTCAATTCTCTTTACGATAGAAGTGTCACCCCGGTATCCATTGACCTGAGCCCACCCTGTCAGCCCTGGCCTTACCTGGTGTTTCACCATGTAGCGCGGAATTTCTTCCTTAAACTTCTCCACGAAAAATGGTCTCTCCGGCCTTGGCCCTACCAGGCTCATATCGCCCTTCAGCACATTGAAAAACTGAGGCATTTCATCAATGCTTGTCTTTCTGATAAATTTGCCCACTGGCGTCACTCTGGGGTCTCCCGGCGTTGTCCACTTGCTCTTCTCCTGGGAAGGAGCCTGTACCTCCATGGAGCGGAACTTGTACATTTTAAACGGCTTGTTATGGAGTCCCACTCTCTCCTGGCTGAAAATAACCGGCCCTCTGGAAGTGAGCTTAACAGCTGCAGCTGTCCCCAGCATAACCGGAGAAAACAGCACAATAGCTACCAGAGCTCCAAAGATATCGATGATACGCTTCATCGTGGCGTTAGTCAGACTGGTCAGCGGAACATGCCGGATATGAATTACAGGGAGTCCCTGCAGATCCTCCATATAGGGCAGAGTAGGAATCATATTGTTGTAGTCTGGGATAAATTTTGTGTGAACACCTGATTTTTCACAGGCAGCCACTATTTTCTCCAGTTTTCCGTACTCTTTCAGTCCCAGGGTAATGGCAATCTCATCCAGTGTATTCAGCTCCAGGATTGCTTCCAGTTCTCCTGTCTTTCCAATTACCCGGACTCCTTTATACTCTTTTCCCCACTCTTCATGGTCATCGAGAATTCCCCGAAGCTGATACCCCCACTCTGGGTTCATATTCACCCGGTCGATGAAGCCTTCTGCCGCCCGGCTGTAGCCTACCAGAAGAATGTGTTTCTGATTGTAACCTTTAGAGCGCACAGAGCGCAGCGTCCTCCGGATTAAATTTCTTTCCAGAAATTCCAGGACAATATTAAATCCATAGAAGCAGACAACCATCCACCGGGAAAAGTTGATGACATAGTCGTTCTTTGCATTCAGGAACAGTACCAGCGCAATAGCCAGAATACCGATGGTATTGGCTTTAATGATATTTCCCAGTTCTGCCCGCCTCCCCTGCACACGCTTAGGCGTATACAGGTGAAAAAAAGCGTACAGAATCAGATACAGGGGTACAATCAGCACCGCTGCCAGAATATACACCTCTGCCATGGCCTGCCTGTTGTGAACGGTAGCCTTAGGGCTCATAACCATGATCACAAACCAGGCCATCCAGTAGGACGCCAGTATCACCAATGCATCTAACACTACATGAAAACGGTTCAACCGTTTCTGATTATCTTTTATCATAGTATCTCACCTGATTCTGCTGCCATACATCCATTCTTCAGAATGTTTAAGCAGCAGGGCCGGCAGGACCGGCGTCTCCGGATCCTGCTGCCTCCTGATTAGGATTTTGGATATTAGGAGCCTGTGGCTCATTTCGATTCTGATCTCCAGTACCGCCCTGAGAGGAAGCTGGCGCGCTGGGCTGATTTACCGGGCTGCCTGCTTCCGGACCTGAAATGCTCTCCTTTATATTCTCTCCGGAAGCAGGTTTGCTCTCGCTGCTTCCTGAAGAGCTGCTCTCTTTCTCCGGATTCGTGGAGCTGTTTCCCGGTTTTGAGTTTCCATTTGCTCCAGGCTTGGAATTGTTCTGATTTCCAGAGCTGCCTGCCGGACCTGAAACATCTGCTCCAGGGCCTGTAGCTCCGCTGTCTCCGGTAATACCGTCATCTCCCCAGTCCTCATACCAGTCCTCACCGTCCCAGAAATCTTCCCAGTCCTCTTCGTCCCAGTCTTCCTCATCCCAGTTGCCAAAGTAATCTTTGGTCTCCTCCTGGGTCTCAGCCTGATCCGCCTCCTGAGTTTCATCTTTTTTAGCGGCGGCTTCCGCCTCTTCTTTTGCTTTCTGCTCAGCGGCAGCCTTTTCTGCTGCCCGTTTCTGTTTCGCTTTTACATAGGAGCTCGCATTTAAGCCCTGATCCACCGGCACGTGGTCAATGGATTTTCCTTCCTTATACATACCTGTCGCCTCTGAAATCTGGCTGCTGTAGGACTGTACCTTGGAAGACGGCTGATAATTCTCTGTTCCAAACAGGAACTGATGAAGTTCTGAAACATTGGAAACAAGTGTCTGTGGAATTACACAGTCTCCATACTTCCCGACTCTGGCCTCACCTCTGGCCATTGGAAATCCCTTTGTATCCCCAATATGGAAATTCGCCAGCTGTCTGGCTAATGGAATCAGATCCGCCATGTCAATATTGGTAGCCAGCTGAGGCATAACCGTCTGGATAATATTGTTGACAGTAGCCCAGTCTGCCGTCTTTACCTTATCAAAGGCTGCCTGAAGGACAATTCTCTGGCGCTCGGTACGGGCATAGTCTGTATCGCCGTATCGGATTCTTCCATAGGCTACTGCCTGAACGCCGTCCATGTGAACCAGTCCGGCCTTCTGAATCTGGTGGGAGCCGATACCAGTCTCTTTTACTGTCTCTGTGATATAGGCATTAATCCAGGAGCGCTCATTTTCACTCAGCTCGATGTCTACGCCTCCCAGAATGTTGATTGCATCGGCTACTGCCTTCCAGTTAAAGGTAGCATACTGGGTAATATTCAGATCCAGGTTCTTATTCAGCGCCGCTACCGCCTGCTCTGGTCCTCCGATAGCATAGGCAGCGTTAATCTTATTATAGGAGTTTTTATTGCTAATATTCAGGTAGGTATCGCGGAATACAGAAACCAGCTTGATTTCTCCTGATTCCAGATCTACGCTGCAGATCATGTTTACATCGGCATTGGCTCCCTTACCTACGTTCATCTCTCCGCCTTTTTCACGGGAGTCCACTCCAAAACAGGCTACCATCCAGTGTCCCTTCATCTGAGCCAGCTGCTCCTCTGTCAGATCCAGGTTCTCTACCTTTTTCTCATCAAAATCCACGTCTGCCATATTTCCGAACAGCTTGTGATTCACATAGGCAAACGCCGCTGCTGCAAACAGGAGCACAGCCAGAAGTACACCTCCTACAATGAGAAGGATTTTCTTTCTCCGATCCATTCCGGAAAAACCGCCCCGGCCACCTCTGTGTCCTTTTCTCTGGCTGCCTTTATGGCTGTTCTTAGGGCCGCTGTAGCCGGAACGGAAAGAAGGGCTTCCTGCTGTCTCCCTCTCTCTGGTTCTTCCCTGGCGGCTCTGGGAGGCTGAGTTTCTGGCGCCGTCCTGACGCATTCTGCCCCTTTCTCCCTCTCTTCCCCGGCGCTCCGGCCGTTCTCCGGCCCTTCCTGCGCTGTGTCTGCCTGTTTCCTGAGATTCTGCCTCACGGCGCGCACGGCTGCTCCTCTCATAGGAACTTTCCCTGTAACGGCTGTCCTCATAGCCGAAACGGTCCGAATCATGGCGGGCCTCCCGTCTCATCTGCCGTCTCTGCCTCATGCGCTCTAACTCGTCGTCTCCATCATAATTCATCTGATTCATCATCCCCTTGTATTTGAAACTGACTCAACCGCATCCCAATCAGCCCCTGGACATTGTCCTTTCAGCCAGCTTTCTGGATGCAAATTCCCATGTATAGATAAAAAGGCCCGCTATGAGCTCCAGCTCAATCTGAAGATAATTTTTCAAATGTTCTCTCCTGTAAGAAACTTTCCTGCAGTTTTTTACAGTAGAAAATCCCTCTTTCAGGCCTTCCATATATTCCTTTTCAAACCCTATTTTCTTAAAAAATCCACGTTTTACCGCCATGCCCAGTGCCAGAGGCGCTGCATTTAACGCCAGCTGAAAAACCGGCATATTTTTATAGTTTAAATACACACTGTTTCTGGCCGCCAGCCTTACCTTAAACGGATTGTACCTGGAACCGCTGGTTCCGCTGCCTACGTGGTAAACCACTGCCGCCGGGCAGTATACATTGTCATAGCCGTAAATCCTGGCCCGGTATCCCACATCCAGATCTTCCAGATAGGCAAAGTGCATCTCATCAAAATAGCCTATCTGCTCAAACACCTCCCTGCGGTAAATCGCAGCTCCGGCGCAGGCAGAAAACACCCGCCTGGAACGGCCGTACTTCTTCACACTCTGTCCTACGCCTCTCTGGTATGCCCAGCCCAGAACGCTGTACATATCCCCCGCATCGTCCATCAGCTCCGGATGGTACATCTGAATCATCCGACTGCTGACAGAGAAAATTTTAGGGGAACGCTCAATGGCCTTCACCATCTCCGCCACATAATATTCGTCTGCTTTTGTATCGTTATTTAACAAAATTACATAAGGCGTGTCCGATGCCTTGATTCCGATGTTCACCGCTCCGGAAAAGCCGGTATTCTCATCCAGGAAAATCGTGTCGATTCCCTGAGCCTTCAGCCACTCCTTGCTTCCATCGCTGGATCCGTTGTCCACCACCAGAATCTTAAAATTCTGATAGGTCTGGGCTTTTAAGGCCTCAAAACACGGCTCCAGGAATTTCATCCCGTTAAAATTTGGGATAATCACAGTTACAGTCGCAGTCATATCGTTTCCTCTTATTTTCCAGGCCTCCCCTGCCAAGGCCTTAGACCTCCAGCTTATAAGGCTCCCCTATTTTCTCTTTTTTCAGATCCCGGAGAGCAAAATTCGACTTCCTGAGGGTCAGATTTGGATTGTAGTAGGGATCTCCCTGTTCCAGAATCTCTGGCCAGCGCTCTGAGAAAATCTTAATCTCCCTGTTAAACCGGGCAATCTTCTCCGGCGTATCCTCCAGACCTCTGGATTTGGACTCATAGTGATATAAAAGAGCATACGGATTATAAACCACCAGCTTTCCGGCAGCTCTCACCTTCATGCAGTAGTCAATATCATTAAAGGCCACTGCCAGCTCCTCTGTAAAGCCTCCCACTTCCTCAAACAGGCTCTTCTTGCTCATCATACAGGCAGCCGTCACGGCGCTGTAGTCCTGGGTGCTCATAGCTCTGTGGAAATAGCTGTTCTCCGCCTTGTGAAGCCCGATAAAGGTGTGGCCGGCAATACCGCCAAAGCCCACTACTACGCCGGCATGCTGGATCGTATCATCCTGATATAACAGTCTGGCTCCCACAATGCCCACATCATCTCTCTGGCACAGTCCCAGCATCTCCTCAATAAACCGGGGTTCAATCGGCTCTGTATCGTTATTTAAAAACAGCAGGTACTCTCCCTTTGCAAAAGTCACGCCAAAGTTATTAATGGCAGAGTAATTGAACTCCCTCTCCCATTTGACTACCCGGACATTTGAAAACTCCTTCTGAAGCTTCTCATAGTAGACAAAAGTTTCCGGTTCCTGGCTGTTGTTCTCCACTACCACAAATTCCAGATTTCTATATGATGCCTTCTCCATGATCGAACGGATACACAAATCCAGATCCTGCCTGTGATCCTTGTTAGGGATAATCACAGATACCAGCGGCTCTCCCTGAATCCTGTAAACAGAGTGGTAAATACCGTAATCCACACCCTTTTCCACCCGTTCTGCCTCAATTCCCACACGGGCATAGTGGGCCATAATGGCTCTGGAGCCTGCCTCAAACGCATAGAGCTTGCTCTCCGGGTTGCTGGCAGTGGAATTCTGGTGGCATCGCCAGTGGTAGAGCACCTTGGGGATGTGGTAAACCTGTCCCGCCGCTTCCACGCACCGGAATATAAAATCGTAATCCTGGGCTCCGTCAAACTCCTGGCGAAATCCCCCTGTTCTGGCTGCCAGATCGTGGCTTACTACAAACAGATGGCAGATATAATTGACGCTGCGCAGAAGATCAATGTTAAAATCCGGCTTAAAATGGGGATCAAACAGAGCCCCTCCGTCCATGTCCATCTTGTCCTCATCTGAATAGATCACGTCTGCCTCCGGATGCTCATTGATGGCCTTCACCACCTCGTAGAGGGCGTGGGGAGGAAGGGTATCGTCGTGATCCGCCAGCACAATAAAATCTCCCGCCGCCATATCCATAGCCGCGTTCGTATTGCCGGAGATTCCCTTGTTCTCACCTAAAATCACATATTTAAACCGGCGGTCCTGCTCCGCATAGCGCTTTAACACTCTCTCGCAGCTCTCTCCTGCCGGACTTCCGTCCGCAATGCAGATCTCCCAGTTTTCATAAGTCTGGGCCAGAATGGAGTTAAGCATTTCCTTTAAATACCGCTCCGGCGTCTTATAGGCCGGAATCACGATAGAAAGCTTCGGCATATACTCAAACGCTGCTGTTCTCTGGGCCGCCAGCTCCTCCTCTGTGGGCTTTGTCAGATCGTACCACTCAGCGTAGTCGTAGTCATTATCAATGCCCTGAATCTTGTGCTTTGACTTCTTAATCAGAGCCTTCAGTCCGTTTTCCTTCCAGAAATCATAGGCCACCCGGACTGTCTCCATATTCATCAGATCTTTAATCTTCTGCATTTTCTTATGTGCTACGCTGCTGCGCTTTGCAATCAGATCTTCATTGTATCTGACCCGGATTCTGCGGCCTTCACCTCGGATCACCAGATAGTAATCTTTTCCTCGCTCATAGGGAAACTGAATGTCGAATCCAAATTCCCTGTCGAGCACCTTTCCAAAATAAATCTGGCTGACATCGTCTCTTCTGGTAGCCACATACTTATGATCCAGATGTTTATGATTTTCGTCCTCCACATCATAGGAAATGGCAGCCTCCGGAGTCTTTCCAATGGCCCACCCGTTCAGCTGTATGGAGTTTTCTCGGATTCTCACTACATCTACGTTAAATTTCATGCTTTTTCTCCTGCTTCAAGGCTTTCTCCCTGCTCTTCTGCCTTTTCTTTCTCTCTCCTGGTTTCTCCGGCGTCCGGACTGTCAAAATTCAGCCGCTCCTCCTCTACCACCAGAGGGCGTTTCATCACCCTTGCATTGATCGATAAAATATACTCTCCCACAAGGCCAATAAAGAAAATCTGTACTGAGCCCAGAAAGCACATGCCGATCAGCACAGGCGCCATACCTGCCGGGAAATCGTTCCAGTGAAGCAGTTTTAAAATCAGATATACAAAGGCCACCGCAATGCTGATACCTGCGCAGATACTTCCAAAAATAGTAGCCAGTCTCAGCCCTACCTTGGTGTAGGAGGTAATACTCAGCATTGCCGCGTCGTAAAGGCGGTAAAAATTGTTGTGAGTCTTTCCGGCCCTTCTCTGTGGCTGCACATAAGGGATTTCCTTCCGCTTGTAGCCTAACTCTGCCACAATGCCGCGCAGAAACGGCGTCGGGTCGTCAAGACGTCTCAGTACCTCGATAAACTCTCTGTCGTAGAGTCCGGAACCAGTAAAATGCTCAATCTGCTCCACATCAGACAGCTTTTTAATCATCTTATAGTAGCAGCTTCTCAGCCAGTACATCACAGGATTTTCCTTGCTTCCTGTCTTAATTCCAATTACAATCTTGTAGCCTTTCTCCCACTCTCGCACATATTGTGGAATCAGCTCCACCGGATCCTGGAAATCAGCCACCATACTGATCACACAGTCTCCAGTCACCTGGAGAAGCCCGTAGTAGGGGGAATTAAACTGGCCAAAATTCTTCGCGTTAAAAATCGCCTTAATCCTCTGATTCTGCCTGCACAGCTCTCTGAGAATAGGGCGGGTCTGATCCGTAGAATCATTATCAATAAACACAAGCTCGTAGTCATACTCCGGCAGATCCCGTGTCATAGTCTCCACCACAGCCTGGCTGATGGGCCCTACATTTTCTTCTTCATTATAGCAGGGAATTAAAATGCTGATTTTTTTCATTGTCAATCATTCTCTCTTCCTGTCCCTTTTCAGGCAGGCCTGTATTTTCGCACCAGACCCGTCCTGCAGGATTTTCTATTATTCTAATCTTCTGCAGAGGAATTTACAAGGGACATTTTTCTTAAGATAAGCGGACGCTGTCAATTACCTGGGCTATTCCATCACGGAATCGGACTCTTGGCTCCCATCCGATCACCTGTTTCATCTTCGTCAGATCCGGAATCAGGTTCACCACGCCCTCCGCATTGGGCTTTCTCACTCCGTATACACAGCTTCCCTGTTTTCCACACAGTTCGTACACAGTTTCCACAAAGTTTTTCAGTGGACCTGTCTCATCCATAGGTCCTCCCAGATTGTAGACACATCCCTGTTCCATCAGGCTTTCCTGATATTCACAGAGCATGGCAATAGCTCTTCCTGCGTCGTCGATATGCATAAAATTCCAGTCCTGGGTACAGGCTCCCATCTCCATAACGCCTCCGGAAAGAAAGGTCTTTACGCAGGTGGAAAGCAGGGACCAGGGGTGATCCCCGATCCCGTAGGTGCTGAAAATCCTGGCATGGCCATAGTCCATGGCGAGAATTCTGCAGAGAGCCTCCGCCTCTGTCCGAACCCTCAGTTTCGCTGCCCCGTAAGGAGATGTGGGGCGGCACTCTGTCTCCTCGTCCATCAGAGTCTGATGAATCCCGTACTCTGCCTGGGAGCCAGTGAAAAGAAATCTCCTGCAGCCGAGACTTTTCGCCGCCAGCACAGCTTTCAGGGTATCCTCTGCATTTTCCTCCTGGACAGCCACAGCTGCTCTGGAATCACTTCCCGCTCCCTTCCAGCCCATGTGCAGGAATATGTCACAGGGCTCTGTAATCTGTTCTGTCAGCCGATCAAGGCTTCCAAGATCCTCATTGAGAATCACCAGATGTTCTGGCTGGACTCCATTGACCAGAAGACGTTCTGCCTTGACCGATCCCTTTCTCAACACTGCGTAAACCTTATGTCCCCGCTCAAGCAGGGCCTTCACCGCCCCGCTTCCGACAAAGCTGGTAGCTCCTGTGGCAACTATTTTCATATGCGGCCGCCTTTCTGTCTCACTTCAAATTTTCTGTCTTTATATTCCGGCTTACTCTACTGCTTCCTGTGCCTTATTTTTGAATTCTGGGGATGATCATGTTTTCATCCATCTCCTCATCAGAGAGGAATGGCGCCAGATCCTCTAACGGCGGAGAAACCATGGTTCCATCCGGCAGTTTCTTAGCTGCTGACTTAGGCTCAAAGTTCTGATCAAGGGTCACAAATACCTCGCAGATCACCGGCCCGTCAATAGCCAGCGCCTCTTCCAGCTTCTCGTCCAGCTCTCTGTTTCCATGGATGGATACATATGGGAAGCCATAGGCCCATGCCAGCTTTTCCATACTTGGGAAGGTCAGATCTTTGCTGTCCACGCCGATTCCGATTAACGGCTCACCGAAGAAATTCTTCTGGGTCTGGCGGATTGAATGATAACCGCCATTGTTAATCACAAAAATCTTAATGGGCAGCCATCTGCCAATCACAGTCTGCAGCTCCTGCAGATTCATCTGAATGCTTCCGTCTCCTGTTACCAGGATAATATCATGGGTGCTGTCTGCAATGCAGGCTCCGATGGAAGCAGGCAGGCCATAACCCATGGAAGCGATTCCGGAATTGGAAATAAACCGCTGCCCCTTTTTCATAATGTTGGCGTGACCGCAGACTACATTGGCAGAGCCATTGCCTACTACCACGATCTGATCCTCCAGAAGCCGCTCGCTCAGTTCATGGGCAAAGGCGTACACATTGGCCTCGTGCTCTGTGCCTCCCTCCATATGGCGTGGAAGAACCACCGGGTACTTCTCCTTCCAGGTCCGGCACTGTGCCAGCCACTGTTCCTGGGCTTCCCTTGTTTCTTCTTCCATGGTATCTCTGGAAAGCTCCTCCTCTTTCAGAACCTCCTCCATGGTTTCCAGCAGATCCTTCACATCTGCATGAACCGGCATATCTACGTGAAGCGTAGGCTTTTTCAGCTCCTCCGCGTCAATATCATTGATGATTGTGTAGGCTTCCCTGGCCCAGGTATCAAAGCGATAGCCTACCTGGCGGAAGCTCAGACGGCTTCCAAGAGAAAGCAGCAGATCGCTGTTCTGGATGGCAAAGTTGCCGGCCCGGTCTCCTACATTTCCGCCCTTTCCTGTGTACAGGGGATGCTCGTCCCAGATGCAGTCAATGCTGTCTGCTCCTGTCACCACCGGAATGTTCAGAGCCTCAGCCACCCGGATAAATACTTCGTGGGCCCCTGCGATTCTGATTCCATTTCCTGCGTTAATGACAGGACGCTTTGCCGCCCGAATCTTTTTAATAATTTCCCTGGCTGTCTCTTTCTCCACTTTTTGGGGAAGAAGCGCCCGGTATTCTCCCTGTCCTGCTGTATCCATAGAAATTTCAGCTTCGCTCTTTTTCGCCCAGCCGGTTCCTCCTGCCTCATAATCTTCCGGATCAAAGCCAATCAGAGCCTCTGTCTCTACCATGGCTGCCTGAACATTTAACGGCACATCCAGCCACACTGGGCCTGGACGGCCTGCATAAGCCAGATACAGGGCTTTTTCCATGCAGAAACGGATTCTCGTGGGATCTGTAATCATTTCTGTATACTTTGTCATATTGGCCACAGAGCCGGTAATGTCAAATTCCTGATCTCCCATGGCACGCAGATGCAGATTTGTGCTTCTGGACATGGTATCATAGCGCACCTGTCCTGAGACAATGAACATAGGAATGGAGTCCATAAATCCCCCTGCCACTCCTGTCATGGCATTAATTCCCCCAGGTCCTGTGGTGACACAGACTGCTGCAATCTGTCCGTGAATTCTGGCATAGGCTTCAGCTGCCATGGCGCAGGCCTGCTCATGGTGGTTATAAATGCAGTTTAACCCTTCCTGGTGGCCCAGTGCGTCATCCAGATGCATGGCGCCTCCTCCGGTAATCATAAACACATCCTTAATTCCTGCCTCCAGAAGCTTCTGGGCAATATAGTTGGATACTTTTATCCGCATGATGCTCTCCTCACTCTTTTTCCGGATTCTGAATCCGGCTGATTCTATATTTTTGTATTTTTATATGTTACAGTTATATGAACAAATCTTTAAGTTTCTAAAAACCCACGCTCAGTATATCACAATTTCCCGTAAATGCCTATTAAACTTTTTCTTACATTTCACGCAATATTTCATGGTTTTTGCCAGTTTTCCTTGTCTTTTAACTGGATTCTTTTTATAATGAAGTGAGATTTTTAGAAAGGCTGGCAGATGAATATGAAAATTACTGGCATTATTCCGGCCAGATACGGCTCCACCCGCTTTCCGGGAAAGCCCCTGGCTCTTTTAGGCGGACGCCCTATGCTGCTCCATGTATTTGAACACGCTTCAAAATCCCGCCTGCTTACGGAGGTTTGCGTGGCTACTGAAAGCCTGAACATACAGGAAGCCTGCAAGTCCCTTTCCATCCCCTGCCTGATGACGGATCCAGCTCACGAAAATCCTACCTCCCGCCTGTGGGAGGCGGCAAAGAGCCTTCCCTCCGATTTATACGTCATGATTGGAGGCGACGAGCCCCTTCTCACAGGGGAAGATATCGATCTTGTCATCCAGGCGGCGCTTAACCGGATGGAGGATGAAAAAGGGCTTTTTGTGGCAAACGCCATGGCGCCTGTGCTCTCTCCCGCTGAGGCTATGGACACCGCCAACATCAAAGTCGTCTGCGGAGAAGACGGACGGGGACTCTACACCTCCCGTTTTCCCATTCCCTATCCCAAGGGAGAACTGAATTTCACCTACTGGAAATTTGCCAGCATCGGCGTCTACACAAGACAGGCTCTGGATTTCTTTGCAGATACGCCTAAAGGGCCTCTGGAAACCATAGAGGAGTGCGATCTGCTCCGCTTTATAGAGCACAATGTCCCTGTATACTTTACCAGTACAGGGCATCCCTCTCTGTCTGTGGACACGAAAAAGGATCTTCGCCAGGCAGACCTGATGATAGAGCAAATGCAGCAATAAAAATGGAGGATTATCATGTACAAAGGAATTATCTTCGACTTAGACGGAACGCTTCTGGACACCTCAGAAGGGGTTCTGGCAAGCATCCGGCACACCATAAAAACCATGAACTACCAGGAGCTGCCTCTGGAGACTCTTCTCACCTTTATCGGGCCTCCTGTCAAGCACTCCCTGATTAAACATTACGATCTCACAAATCAGGAGGCGGAAGAGGCCACAGAGGTCTTCCGCCAGCAGTATAAAAATGAAGATCTTTTAAAGGCACGCCCTTACGACGGCATTTTAGAACTCTTAAAATCCCTGAAAGACCAGGGCTTTCTGGTGGGTGTAGCCACACTGAAGCGGGAAGACTATGCTGTCACAATTTTAGAGCATTTTGGCATTGCAGAATTCTGTGATCTCATCTGCGGCAGTGACTTTGCAAATAAAATGACAAAAGCAGATGTGCTGAAAAAATGTATAGACGGGCTGAAGCTGAAGCCCTCTGAAGCCCTCTTAATCGGAGATACCTCTTCAGACGGAAACGGTGCAAAAGAGGCAGGCGCAGACTTTATGGCCGTCACCTTCGGCTTCGGCTATAAAACAAAAGAGGAGTGGCAGAACCACTTCTCACCTGTATTTACAGCAGCCGATCCATATGAGATCGCAGAATTTCTTCATGTTTCTTTAGTGAAAGGACGGTAATCCATATGAAACAGGTAAAGCTTCTTGACTGTACACTCCGGGACGGAGGCTATGTCAATGACTGGAATTTTGGACACGACAACATGGTAAATATCTTTGAACGCCTCATAAGTGCAGGCGTGGATATTTTAGAGATTGGCTTTCTCGACGACAGGCGTCCCTTTGATAAAAACCGCACCATTATGCCGGATACAGCCAGCGCAGACCGTCTGTTCGGCAGTCTGGACAAGAAGAACACCATGCTGGTAGGCATGATTGATTATGGAACCTGTGCCATTGAAAACCTGTCCCCATGCAGCGAAAGCTGTCTGGACGGCATCCGGGTTATCTTTAAAAAGCACATTATGAGGGAAGCTCTGGCTTTCTGCACCCAGGTGAAGGCTCTGGGCTACCAGGTCTTTGTCCAGGCGGTTTCCATTACAAGCTATTCTGACAGGGAGCTTTTAGATCTCATCGACCTGGTCAATGCCTTAAATCCCTATGCCCTGTCCATGGTAGACACTTACGGCCTGCTCCACCAAAACAGCCTGCTCCACTACTTTGAAATCCTGGATCACAACCTGAACCCTGAGATCGCCATTGGCTACCACTCCCACAACAATTTCCAGATGGCCTACGCCAACAGCATGGAAATGTTATCCAAGCCGGTGAACAGGACCGTTCTGGTAGACGCCTCTCTCTACGGTATGGGAAAAAGCGCCGGAAATCTGCCTGCAGAGCTGATTTCCATGCATATGAATCTCCACTACGGAAAATCCTATGACACCAGCCAGATGCTGGAGGCCATTGATATTAATATCATGCCGTTTTTCGAGAAAAGTCCATGGGGCTACAGTCTCTTTTTCTACATTGCAGCCTCCAATAACTGCCATCCGAATTATGTGAAATTTCTGATGGACAAGCACACCCTGTCCTTAAAGTCCTTAAATGTGATTCTCGGACAGATTGAGCCTGAAAAAAAGCTGATGTATGATAAGGACTACATCGAAAACCTGTATTTAAACTATCAGAACATGGAGTGCAGAGATGAGGAGGACTTAAAACGTCTGTCTGAGGAGTGGGCAGGCCGTTCCCTTCTCCTTCTGGGACCCGGCAAAAACATGAAGCTTCAGAGAGAGCGGATCGACCGCTATATTGAAAAGCATCATCCCATTCTCATTGCCGTCAACTACATTCCGGAGGATATTCCGGTAGACTATGTCTTCCTGAGCAATTCCAGACGGTATGTGCAGCTTGCCACACGGCTGCTGGAGCTGAAAACAGAGCAGGAAAATAATCCGGCATCTGTCCGCGTCATTGCCACCTCCAACGTAACCAACACAAACGGCTCCTTTGACTACACCTTAAATTACAGCTCCCTCATCGACAGAGAAGCTGAGATTATTGACAATTCCTTTGTCATGCTGTTAAACGTGCTGGTAAAAGCAGGGGTATCCCAGGCAGCCTGCGCCGGTTTCGACGGCTACAGCGTAGGAGGCGACAACTACTTTAACTCCGATATGGACTACCGCATCGGAAAAGAAAAATCCATGAATCTTAACTCTTATGTGAAGAACATCCTGAAAAAACTCTCAGGAAGCTTTCATGCAGCGTTTATCACTGATTCCTGGTATGAGGATCGAGTAGGAGGGGATTTTTATAAATCCCCGACCTCTCACACCACCGTGCGTA